>CAZQEZ010000302.1:0-2525 GCA_964592475.1 uncultured Roseivirgaceae bacterium | reverse complement strand
CTAATATATAGGTTCCTCCATTCAGGGTGCCGTGATAGTTGTTTCCACTCCAGTCATTTACATTATCATTGAATAACCAAGCGGCCAGGGCTATGGGTATGTCTTTTACCACTACCTGCTGCTCATCGCTATAGACGGATTCCGTAAGATTAGTTGCTGCAACCCGATAGTAATATGTATTATTTATTTCAACAGTTTTATCAATATAATTATCCTGGTTAGCAAGTACGCTGTCAATGATTTGATATCCACTACCCGATTGGGTACTTCGCTCGATCAGAAAGTGACTTTCATTGTCCGAATTGTCCTGCCAGTTTAGCAATAAGGAACCAAATGAAGTTTGATTGACCTGCAGATTTAACGGCTGGCCCGGGGCTGGTACTGTACCTCCCGAAATTTCCAGTATTTGCTGATCGGATAATGCCTGATCGTAAAGGCGAACATCATCCATCAGGCCGGCAAAGAAACTGCCACTGGTTTCACCAAAAGCATCACCGGCATCTACTACTGCTCCCAAACCTCCGCCATTGCCATGACGGGTAATCTCCGGAAAACCAGTGTCTTTGCTTCCTTTCAGGTTGCCATCAATGTACAAATGCATCAAACCCTGATTAAATACAATGGCCACATGATGCCATGCATTGTCTTCAGGATAGGGTACGGATAATCTTTGCTCTGCCTCCAGGCTTCTGGCCGATCCTTCCAGCTGATTACCATTCAATCTTACAGCCATTCCATTGCCGTAAGCTCCTTCTTCATACAGGTTCTGCATACCTGTCAGGCGGGATGGCTTGATCCAGAGGGTAACACTTCTGGCCGGAAAGGCATCATTCATAAACGCATCGTCTTTATCGGACAGCTGAACAAAATCATCCACTCCGTCCAGATGCAGGGCATAACTGCCTTCTTTGGCTTCTAATATATAGGTTCCTCCATTCAGGGTGCCGTGATAGTTGTTTCCACTCCAGTCTTCTGCATTATTATTCATCAACCAGCCTGCCAGCGTTAAATTAACATTTACATATCCTTCCCCAACCAGCTGCAAAGTATCTCCAACACTGAAAGGACTCCAAACGCCGCCGATTTGTGTAGCTGTAGACACAGTATAATTGGCAGGGGCCGCCTCGAATTCGCTGAAGAGAAAGTATGGTTCATTACGCTGCAGCTGAAATGTGTCTGTGGCGGTAATGGCCCGGAAAGCATATTGCGTTAAATCTGCAACCGGAGAAAATTTTATGGTATCTGTTTGTTTTATCATATTACCTGCTGCTTGTCTTTCCGGGGAAAGGGTTGGTGAAGGCCAGGTTTCCACGATGGTGGTAAAGCATTTGAAGTATTTTTGGCTGGCATAGGTGATGTCCTTTACCCCACTAGCCGTGTGGATCTGCACCAGGGTTACCTGTTTCATGTGACCAATACCTTTAAAAGCCCGGCCGGCATTATCTGGCAATTGCCAGGCACCGATTACTACTGGTGAATTTTGGTTATAGGCCTGAGGAAAACTCTTTACGATGGACCAGGGATCATGACGGGTGGAATTACGAATATATGAAGGGCAATTGTTGAATAAAGTTTCGTAATTATCTACTCCGTATTCCTTTACTTTATTATCGAGCAGCGCCTTGTCCTCAGCAGTAGCCTGGTCATACCATATTTTTACTTCATTGGGTGAAGTATTGGTGATACCCTTTTGCTGGGTGAACGATCCCAACCAACTGTAAAAGGAGCGGTCGATCACCAGGAAGTTTTTATCGCAATTGGATGCTACCTGAAAAGTAATTTTGGCTGCCGGTATATTGGGGATGTTCATTTGCCCATAGGAATTGGTGACCACGAGGGCCGCATTTTCAGCTGGTAAAGCGCCACTGGTATTGCCATCCGCTGCCACATAATTAAAATCTACATGATAAAAACTCATACTTGCAGGACCGGGAGTGCGTACAATGGGATTTATCTCGCTGCCGGTACGGTAAGCACTGCGATACCCTACCTCTAATTTTACCAAATCTTCTACTGATGCAGAAGTCTGGTAAATAATTGAAACTAAAAATGATAGTATAAATATTGTTCGTATCATATTCTTTTTCTTTGATTGAATTGATAATCAATCACCTAGCCCTAACTACCAGTTTCCCCTCTTCCTGTACATTCATTTTCGGGTTATTGGCTAAGGTATTTGATTTTTTTAAAGTTATTTTTCCATTTACTTCCAGTTCTCCGGCAATTACACGTAACACCGATGGAGTAGTAGATTGCTGATTGCCCACCGCTATATTTTTGCATTGCTGCGATTGCGAAACGGCCACTTCGAACCCATTGATGAAGACGTTATCTTCCACTCCGGGAACAGCATTGGCAGATGAACCTCCTGGATACCTGGACCAAATGGCAGGATTGTGCCAGTTGCCGGATTGGATTGCGTAGAATTCGTTTTTGATTTCAATAGTAAAATTATCACCAGACTTCCCAATGCTCTTGATCACCGGATTGGTGCTGCAAACGGTAGTCATTTGCCATTCGTATGC
>CAZQEZ010000301.1:0-2546 GCA_964592475.1 uncultured Roseivirgaceae bacterium | reverse complement strand
CCGGTAAAATAAAGAACTTAGATCAATCCATCGAAAGTTACGCCCAAAGCAGCACTGAAAATCAATATTTCCAGGAAAACCAGGGTGAGTTTACAGATTTTGAAAATATGCATACTGAATTGCAGGATCAATATGGTCAACCATTGAATATGGATAGCCTAAAAAATCTCTGGCAGCAAAAGAAAAAAGTATTGGCCAATGATTTTCTATTAAAGAACCAGGATAAGATAAAACCTATCCAGCAGAAAATAAAAAGGTTAACTGATAAATTAAATAATTACAGATGCTATCCATATTTTATTAAAATTTGCGGTTTGTTTGACGATAACAAATCTCTATAGGAAAAAGCCATTGTAAATGCAGCTAAATAATAAGCAGACAAATATATTCTTAATCATCGGCTTTGTGATCCTGTGGAACTCGGGATTTATAGGAGCCGAGTATGGTTTACCCTTTACCGGTACATTTACTTTATTGTTTTATAGATATCTGGCTTTTACATTTTTGATCGCCATTTACTTGAAAGTGAAGCACCAATTTCAATGGGTGGGATGGCGCTATGTCAGCAATCAAATGCTAATTGGTTTTCTTGCGCATGGTGTTTGGCTTGCTTGCGTGCTCATATCTATTGATTATGGGGTGCCCGTTGGCATTGTGGCTCTGGTAGTAGCGCTACAGCCGTTAGCTACAGGAGCTTTATCCGGAGTAATGGTAGGCGAGCATACTCCATGGAATCAATGGATCGGATTGGTTATTGGTTTTGTTGGAGTGGCTGTACCAGTAGTTTCAAGAGTAAATTTTCAAGATTCTTCCGAAATTTTTGCCTGGTTTATTCCACTGGGTTCGGTGATTGCTATTACTGCCGCCAGTCTTTTTCAACGAAAAATCAGCCTGACAAAAGACCGGAAAAATATCCCCAGGGGCTTATCACTTTTTTACCAAAGCCTGGCAACAACTTTAGCAGTAATCCTTCCTGCCATCTTTGTTGAAAATTTAGCAGTTGATTGGAATCCAACTTTTATTGCTGCATTGATGTGGCTTGTAATTGGTGTTTCAATGGGTGCTTATACCTTAATGTGGATTTTAATTGATCGTATTAATGCCACAAAAGTTGCATCCCTCTTTTACCTGGGACCTCCGGTTACCATGCTTATGGCCTGGATAGCTTTTGGCGATGAGGTACAGTCCACTGATCTAATTGGATTGGCGCTTGTATTTTTGGGAGTTTTCTTTACTTACTTGCGTTCTTCTTCAACCAACCGAACCTAATTTAAAAAGAATGGCCAGTTTTTTTTAACTTTACCTCATCTATAAACATTGCCGATAAACGTTTGACATACCCTTAAGCAAAATTGAGTGAATGATTTGTCTCAAAATTTTAAATAGGTGAATTTAGAAATCTTACCACCTCATCAATTACTTTTTTATCCCGCAATATTCGAAAATGACCGGTACCGGCGATTTCCTTAAATATAGACTGAGGCCAGTGGCAGTGCACATTTCTGGCCTGGCCAATGGGGATAACTTTGTCATTAATATCGTGCAGTATTAATGCCTGGTCTACCCGAATCTTTTTTACAAATTCGCTTACGTTCATATCTGCTATTTTCATTTTAGTCTCTTTTTCAATCAGCTGGACCAGTTTGCTTTTAGTATTTTCTGAAAAACCTATTTTGGCAGATACCTGGTCTATCCTTTCCGTAAATTTATCGGGAGTGGTCAACAGCACGTATTTTTCCAGGTGCAAATCAGGATTGGTCATTAAAGAATAAGTTACCGGCACACTGCCAAAGGAATGGCTGACCAAATGCTTAACGCCGTATTCTTCAATCATGGTTCCGGCCATGATCGTGTATTCAAACAAACTGGTGGCTGCCTTGCTACTAAACCCATGAGAGGGCCCATCGAAAGCGAAGACTTTGTAATTTTGCTGCACTAACTTTACCACAATATCGGCAAAATTACCAGCCTGCCCTTCCCAGCCATGGATCAATAACACCTCATCACCGCTGGCATGCTCATTCCAAACGTAAGTTTGGATGCGGTATTCCTTATAGCAGATCGTTTCCTGCCTGGCCTGCTTTAAAACTTCTAATTCATGAGGCCTCAGCTTTTTCACCTGAGGATTGGTAATTTGTTGAAATGCCAGGTGGGCAAATTGATCCGGAAATAATTCAGAGGCTGCTTTAATTAACTTCTTTTTCATGAAGGGTAACACGTTAGCTTATAAAAAATATTAATAATTGATGAGCACTACTTATCTTTAATGATTATAACTGTATAATTCACGAAAACTTTTGTAATCCCATATAATTATTTGAAGGATGAAACCATGGTTTTTGTCTTTAGTAGTGGGTTGTTTAAAGAAAAAAAACAAATATAGAACGTGTCCGACTTTGGCGGATGACGTTGCCACATTACCGCATTGCAAATGCTGAGATTTATGCATCCGGGTTACAAACCCGGACGAGAAGCTGGTCCGTACTGAGGTCTCGGTATGTAATCCGGATCACTAAAGTTAAGTGTTTTTAACACGTGTATTTAAA
>CAZQEZ010000300.1:0-2567 GCA_964592475.1 uncultured Roseivirgaceae bacterium | reverse complement strand
AATATAAAAAGTGCCAGTGAAATTGTGAATAAGTTGCCATGCTTTTTCCATTTGCCTGCCCAGCGTCTCCGTTGTTGTTTAAATTGCTGCCAATTCGGCTGTGCAGCCGTATGAACGATGGCTGGTTTGGCTTTTTGATATATTATTCTGGCCTTATCAAAATGTTTGCTTATTTTTTGCAACAGAAACTCATCATCACCAGAAGCAATGCCTTCATTGCCTATATAGCCATTTACCACGGCAAAAGCTTTTTTAGGGTAAGCAAGGTTTGCGCCATTGCACATATTAGGTTTTTGCTTTGCAATAGCAACTGCCCCGGTAACAACCAAGCTGGCAAATTCAATGGTTTGAAGGTGTTGAAAAAAAGTTTTTTCTTCCATAAAGGTGACTGGGCCAGCGATAAATACTGCTTTTTGTTCTTGAAAGGGATAATTCATATAGTGCAACCATTCAGGATGCAGCCGGCAATCACCATCAGTAGTTACTATTAAATCACCGGAAGCCAGCTTTACACCATCAGTTATGGCTAGTTTTTTTCTACTACCTTTGAAGTTTTCGGGATGTTCCAAATGGACAAGTATTAATTTGTAATCAACTTTATTTCGCATTTTTTCCAATTCCTCCACTGTTTTGTCGGTTGAATGATCGTTGACTACAATTACTTCGAGCAATTGCTTTGGATAGGATTGCTTTTGCAAATCATCAAGTAAGTAGGCAATGTTTTCTGCTTCGTTTCTTACCGGGATAATTACGGTTATTGATGTTTTTGGCTTATAACACTTATAAGAGGCAGGAAGTTGGATCCAGTGGTAAATGATGTATAACAAAAAGAATAGGTAAATAAAAAAGAATACAATTAAATATAAAGTCATTGGTGCCTTATTTGGCTCAAAAATAGATTAATTCAATAATTTGACGAAATTTGTATTTATGAAGGGACAGGAAAAAATTATTTTGGGTATAGACCCTGGCACCTCAGTGATGGGCTATGGAGTAATAAAGGTGATTGATAAAAAGACGCAATTATTACAATACGGAGTAATTCATTTAAGTAAATATAAGGGTCAGGAAATAAAATTACGCAGAATTCTTGAAAAGATGCTATCCTTGATTGAGGAATTTTTGCCTGACCAGGTAGCGCTAGAAGCTCCTTTTTTTGGAAAAAATATTCAATCCATGCTTAAGCTTGGGCGCGCTCAGGGTGTAGCTATGGCTGCTGCTTTAAGTAGAGATATTCCCATTGCCGAATATGCGCCCCGAAGAATAAAACAATCAGTTACCGGCAATGGAAACGCGAGTAAGGAACAAGTAGCTAAAATGTTGCAAAACCTTCTTGATTTCAAACATGATGATAAATTACTAGATGCTACTGATGCATTGGCTGTTGCTTTGTGCCATCATTATCAAAACTTTAGCAGCAAACCAAAAGTAAAAAGTTGGTCGGCCTTTGTTCGAAACAATGCTGACAGGGTCAAAAAATAGTCACTTTAACGCTATTTCAATATAAGCATTTTGGCGATGCTTTGAAATTGAATCACACGGATTTAATATTTGTTGAAACATTTAATGTATATACACGTAATTTCATGTATCTTAATAATTTAGGTTATAAAAAACCAAGATTTTAAAATTTAATTAACCCTTTAAAAAATTAACACAATGAAAAAAATAATATTATTTTCCCTTGCTTTAATCATAATGGCGTCGTTTAAAATGGCCAAAGACGAAGAAGCGACCTCTTATAAAGTCGATACCAAAAAAAGCTCAGTTGCTTGGTTAGGCAAAAAAGTAACCGGTGAGCACAATGGCTATATTCAATTGAAAGAAGGGGTTTTACAAGCTGATAATGGAAAGCTTACTGGCGGAACATTTGAAATGGATATGGCAACCATCACTTGTGAAGATTTAAAAGATGAGTCGTACAATCAAAAATTAGTAGGTCACTTAAAATCAGATGATTTTTTTGGTGTATCTGCATATCCTACTTCAAAATTAGAAATCAAAAAAGTGACTCTTAAGGGAGGAAGTGATTACGAAATTATGGGTCATTTAACCATCAGAGATCAAACGCATCCGGTTACTTTTCCTGCTAAAGTAGCTGTTACAGAAGATGGAATAACTGCAAATGCAGAAATTACAGTGGATAGAAGTAAATACAATGTTAAATATGGTTCTGGAAGCTTTTTCGATGATCTTGGCGACAAGATGATTTACGATGACTTTACTATTACAGTTGATTTAGTGGCTAATAGCGCTAGTATGTAATAGGATTTAACAGACTAATTTATTGTAAAGTAAAAGCCTGCTTTAAAGAGCAGGCTTTTACTTTCAATAGGTTAATTTTATTATAACGGGGATGCCAGTATCAAATCCAATAATTCACCTTCCCTAATTTTTATTCCAGTAAGCCCTCATTAAAAGAATAAGAAGCCAGTAAATGATCCAGGGATTATTCTCTGGCTTTTTGTTTCACCAATATTTTTTTAGTTAATTTACTGAAGTTTCGCACCAAAATTGTATTTGGTAAAAATGGAAATAAAAAAATAAAGCACCTATAACTCCTCCCT
>CAZQEZ010000299.1:0-2586 GCA_964592475.1 uncultured Roseivirgaceae bacterium | reverse complement strand
TCATTTTGAAAAGAGCCCACGTACAATAATTTTTCATCTGGTGAAAGGGCGATCCCGTTGGGCCAGGCAAGGCTATCGATCAGTAAGGTTAAAGAATCATTTTGAAATTTATATACTCCATTGAAATCCAATTCTTTGGCCGGATCATTTTGATTTTTAGGTAAACCCCAGGGAGGATCAGTGAAATAGATAGCACCATTATTGGCAATTACCAGGTCGTTGGGGCTGTTCAGTTGCTTGTCCTGATATTGAGAAGCCAATACATGCATACTGTCGTCAATCATTTTTACCAATTGCCGGTTCCCATGCTGGCACAAGTGCAAGTTGCCTTGCGAATCAAAAGCCAGCCCGTTGCTATTTCCGCTGGGCTGAAGGTAAATTGATACACTATCGTAGGGGCTCCAGCGATAAATGGTATTGGCAGGAATATCGCTAAATAGCAAATAGCCATCCGGATGCCAGGCCGGACCTTCGGTAAATTGAAATCCATGGGCCAGCTTTTCTATCACGGCATCAGGCTCAATTATTTCCTTGAATTCTTCACTGAGTATTTCCAGGCTTTTATTTTTCTTATGGCTACAAGCAATGTTTAAAAATTGAAATAATAGCAGTACTGCAAGATAAAATCTGATATTGATCATTATGAAAAAATTATAATTTCCTAATTTTATGGAAAATTAAAAATAAAACTTAAAATAATAAAACTTCCAATATGAAAAGTATTTTAATTGTAGGAAGTGGTCCGGGCATAAGCCTTTCCGTGGCATATCGTTTTGCCAGAGAAGGCTTCAAAACCGTTTTTGTAGCCCGCAATGAAAAGTCACTGCAACAGCTCAGCCAAAAAATAAACAATACAGGGTTTCAGGCCTCTTACCAAGTATGTGATGTTACTGATTTTGAAAAAACACAACAGTTAATTAAACAGATTAATGAGCAATCACCAATTGATGTAGTGCTCTATAATGCTGCTGCTAGCACCGGAAGTAACATGGAAGAAATAAGTAATAAAAGTTTGACAAATGATTTTGAGGTAAATGTGGTTGGCGCTTTTAATGTAGCCAAAGCCAGCATCGAAGTTTCGTCATCGGAAAAACCTATGGCATTACTTTTTACCGGTGGTGGATTGGCACTAAAACCTTATTATGAATATACTTCGCTTTCAATCGGCAAGGCAGGACTAAGAAGCCTGGTATTCAGTTTGGCCCAACAATTCAGAAATACGCACGTAAAAATTGGCACGGTAACAGTAGCAGGTTTTGTGAAAAAGGGTACTCGTTTCGATCCCGATCGTATAGCCAATGAGTTTTGGCATTTATTTGCTGATCCGGCCAAGAAATATGAGGTTGAGGTAATTTACAAGTAATCAGGAATATTTTCAATACCCAAAACCTTCTTCTATGCCCATGCCAAATAAGGCGTAGTCATATTTAACCGGATCCTCCGGGTCAAACTTACGAAGATTCACTGTTAGTTCTTTGGCCGCCTTCCAGCCAGATTGTTTTTCAGTTATTAAACCGAGTTGACGAGCCACTCTGATTACATGCAGATCACACGGGCAAATTAATTGGCTAGGTTTTATTTTTTTCCAAATGCCAAAATCAACGCCGTTATTATCTTGTCGCACCATCCATCGCAAAAACATATTCAAGCGTTTACAAGCTGAATTTCTTTCTGGTGTGGCGATATGCTTTCTTGTTCTTGCAGGGTAATCGGGCAAGCTAAAAAACAAGTGATGAAAATTGATTAAGCCCATTTGCATATCCTCTCCCGAAATTAAATTTTGCATAAAAGCTTCTTCTAATGATTCATGTTGCGAATAATAATGTTTGAAAAAAGCAATGAAGTAAAGCGTATCGGTAAAATTAAAAGTGCGATGCTTAAAACTTTCAAGCTTTAGCAGATCTTTATCCTGATGGTTAATTATAAAATCATAAGGAGCATTGTCCATTATATTAAAAAGCTCTTTTGATTTATTAATAATTGTAATCCGCTGCCCCCAGGATAAGACAGCAGACCAAAAACCGGCTATTTCAATGTCTTGCTTTTTTTTGAAAAGATGAGGAATTGAAACCGGGTCATTTATTATAAAGCTCTTTTGATTATAAGTAGCTACTTTTTGATCGAGAAGCAGCTTTAATTCTTTTTTGGTCAATTTTGGCATCTTGATACAAAACTATGTAAAGAAAGGCTACCACAGTTAGAAAAAATTTAGGTTCTATGTGAAATTGTGTGGATAATTGAATTTTGCTTATTGTTTGTTATTGTATTATTTTAATAATCTTTATCCACACAATTAATTGTTTCAGTTGGTTTAAAGCTGAGATTTCTGCTATTTCACCACCCCCTTGCTTGTCTGCTTGTCCGACTTTTGGCGGAACAACTGGCGAAGCGGAAGGAGGGGGAAGTCCGCTGGCGGACAGGGTTTTCGACATTTTCAAGTAAATTTATTATGCTTTATATTCTAATTCTTTAGTTGTATCAAATTTCTGCTTTAATAATTATTTGCACTACTTGAAAAGATTTTAAGATTTGTTAGAAATAAAAATACAGATTAACTCCTCACCCCCAGTCTGCTGAAGCAGACTT
>CAZQEZ010000298.1:0-2600 GCA_964592475.1 uncultured Roseivirgaceae bacterium | reverse complement strand
CGTGGCCACTTTTGCGAAGCATTAGTGGCGAGAAATCTCCAACCAAAAGCACTGCTGTCAGAATTGCATCAAAACGTCATCAGCCATTTTTTTTCATGTGAAGTTAAGGGTGGAAGCTTTGAACGACTTGAAAATATCTTATAAAATTAAGTCTATATCTTTACGCAGCTTAGCAGCGAGAAATCTCCTGGTAAGTTGCAGTAAGCTTCTGCTAATAGTTACCAGCTACGAGCCGTAGGAGATTTCTCCCGCTGGTCGAAAAGACGTTCTTACCGAGGCTTTGAAATTTGTACGAATAACTTCACTTCCTGCCAATACCAGTCATTCCCTGCCACTATTTCTCGCCATTGAATCTATTCCTACTTTTACCTCAGTTGATGGTGGTAAAGGCTGTAAGAGAAATAGCAAGAAGTAAAACATCTTTACCCGCTAATTATTGCGTTAATCAGCGTTTAAAGGTGTTTCAGCCTAAAAAACAGAGTTTTTTTGTAAGGCCCGTCTAATTAAACCGGGCTAACTTGCTGATAATCAGAGCCAAATCTAATTACCAAATCTAATTACCATGCACTGAATAACCACCATCACCATTCCATTATAACAGTAAGTTAAAGAAAGGCGAATTCCTGGGCTGCACCACCGATGAAGCTCAGCCTTTCTGGGGTCGTTTCCGGAAAATTGACTACCGGCAGTTTTATCAGTTGGAGCCATTTGTGAATTTAAAAGGAGCGGATGATTGGCAGCATGTGATTGAGTATAATGACCCGGCTCAAAAAAATGGTGAATCCTGGAAGTATCTACCTTTTGCCTGGCTTGCCATAGTTCATAATTCTTCTTTTGGTTGAGCCAAAATTCAGCTGTTTTATTAAAAGCAATGGACAATTGCTCTTGATAATTATCAAAAAGTGCACCTTATTTATCATAAAATAGTATTTATCATATTTTAAATTACTATACTTTTGAAAAATCAATAAATCAGGTAATTTTCATTTTATTATAAACAGAATGTATTAAAACCGGATTTTTTTGGCTTCAATATGTTTGTTTCATATAGAGCATCCTAGCAGAAGTATTGGGGATTTGAAAATTAAAAGATGTATTATGCATACTTTGAATAATGAACTTGGATATAAAACAGATGGTCAACAAGCTAAAATAGATCGAATAAAACCTCTTCATGCTAATATAGGTGTATTAGGTGTAGGCCATAGAACATATTGGCCACAATTTGATGGGCTGCTGGAGGAGTTAAAGAATAAGCAAAAAATTTTTATTGATTTAATTAAAAAAAACAATGTCAATATAAGCAATTTCGGAATATCTGATTGTGCCGAAACTGCATATGAGTTAGTTGACACTATAAAGGCCTCAAATTTGGATTTGCTGTTTATAGATATGCTAACTTATGCTACCTCCAGTTCAATTGCTGCAATTTTTAGAGAAGTAAACGTACCTATGGTTTTAGTTGCTTTACAACCAATGAAAGCTATGGATTATGAAAACGGTAGCACCTATATGCAATTGATGAACGATGATATATGTGCCATTCCTGAATTTACTTGTGTGGCTCAAAGATTGGGAAAACCAATACCAAAAATAATTATAGGGACATTACATGATGATGAAGAAGCAATAAATGAGATTAATGATTATTGTAAAATAGCCAAAGTGTTAAATGGATTACGTACTGCCAGGATTGGCCAAATGGGTCATGTTTTGGAAGCCATGCTAGATATGCATACTGATTCTACGCTTTTGACTAGTACATTTGGTTGTCATATTGTTCAAACTGAACCAGAAGATGTTGTTGAATTTTATAATAAAGCTAGTGAGCAGGAAATTGAAGAATATAAAAGAAACATTATAAAGTTTTTTGATTTTCCTGATCCCATTTCTGACCCTTTAACCAGTAAACTAAACGAGGAAGATTTGATTACTGCTTCTAGAGTAGGTGTAGCTTTAAATAAATTTATTAAAGATAAGAAATTAGATGGATTAGCTTATTATTATGAAGGAAAGGAAGGTTCGGAATTAAGAAAAGTAGTAACTAATTTCATTGTTGGCAACTCTATATTAACCGCAGGTGGATTCCCTATGTGTGGAGAAATGGACTTAAAAACCTGTGTGGCCATGCTCATTATGGATAGACTGGATATAGGTGGGAGCTTTGCTGAATTTCATCCGGTTGATTTTAAAGAGGGATTTGTTTTAGTAGGTCACGATGGACCTCATCATATCAATATAGCTGATGGTAAACCAGTATTACGCAGCTTATCTAAATATCACGGTAAACCGGGTAGTGGAGCCAGTGTTGAATTCAAAATTAAGGAAGGCCCTATTACTATGCTTGGAATAACCCAAAAAGCAGATGGTTCTTTTAAATTTATTATAGCCGAAGGAGAATCAA
The DNA here is from genome assembly GCA_964592475.1 of uncultured Roseivirgaceae bacterium. GTDB lineage: Bacteria > Bacteroidota > Bacteroidia > Cytophagales > Cyclobacteriaceae > CAZQEZ01. Next base: position 196 of record CAZQEZ010000298.1, on the reverse strand, counting down.
AGGCAGGAGCTATTCCACCAACGGGAAATACCAATACACGAGGGTTTTTTGAACCAGACGTGAAGACTTTCTTAAAAAGGTGGTTTGCTGAAGGGCCTACACATCATTTTGCTTTGGGTATTGGGCATAAAGCTGAACTGATCAAAAAAGTAGGAGACTTTTTAGGAATTCAATCTGTGATAGTCAAATAAAATGA
>CAZQEZ010000297.1:0-2603 GCA_964592475.1 uncultured Roseivirgaceae bacterium | reverse complement strand
GAAATTGAAATATTTTAATATTATTTCAAGTCTTCTTGTATTTACTAATAAGGATTTTCCACAATAAATCATATAGAGCCCATAATTTATGTAAATCAATAACTTTTAATGCATTTAGTAATCGTTTGTGACTAATGATACGGGTTATAAAAAAATTCAAACTTCCATTCCCGTCCTTTTACATCTTCAAGCTCAACCCAAAAAGGCCCGGGGCCATAATATTGGATGTAAGGTGAATAAAAGGTAAGCCTGCCTTTGGCACCTGTGCTTATTTTCAGGCTGTGTTTACCAGCTAATATACTTTTTTCATTTATTGATGATAATTGTTCGGGTTTCATCACTTGAAAATTAAGGTTATTCCATATGGTGATCAATTCATTGCTCTCGGCGTATAAGCGAACATACATCAAGTAAATCGTGTCAGTACTGGCAACTTTTTGATGATGTAGGTCAAATGCAATCGAATTTTCAGTCATTATGATACTATCTACTACTATTAAATTTGACTTGCTTTTTGTTTTTGTAATTACGGCTTCTGGTTTTACAGACAAAGCAAGCAATAGTAATAATACTCCCGATACGAATGCAGTAAGCACTTTCAATTGTTTTGGAGGTATGGGAATATCTCCACCGGCAATTTGCTGAAACCAATGTTGTGAATAAAAACTTTTCTCTCTCGCTATCAGGTGATCAAGACTAAAAGTACCTCCGCCTGATATAAATATTACATAAGCAATTGTACTTATAAGTAAATAAATCAATTCATTATTATTAAATAATTCAAAGAATAATGAAGGTAATAATAAATTCAAAATAAAAAATATGAAGATAAATGATGCTGCAAACCGGGTAAGTAAACCGATGAGTAATAAAAATGATAAAAAGAGCAAGAATATTAATAATGCCTTTTCCAGCATGTTATATCCTCCAAATTGAAAGAGTAAGCCAGGTAAATAGGTTGTCAGTAAAGCTACTGCCAAAATCATTCGTAAAGGCGTACTTACTAGTCCTAACCAGCGGAAAGTGTTATTCATAGTCTGATTTGCTAATAATTAAAATAAGAATTCAACATTAGCAAAATTTAAGCAGAGTTTAATGCAATATTGAAGGTAGTTCTTGCATGGATACAAAAATTTATAAATAAATAAATAAATAGATAACGGCCACGAAAATTTCAAGAGATAAAGGAATTAGCCCTCATTTCTTCATTACTTACCGCAAGATTTATTTGGCAAACGATATTAATATAACATTTGCTGTTTTTTTTCATTTTAATTGTATACCTTAGTAATTACACAATAGTTTCTTGAAGTTAAGAGAGAAAAATATGCATTGGGTAAAGAAAGTAGGGGTATTACTTATAGCGATTTTAGGTATTTGGAGTTGTGATACTAGCTCTCCCGAACCACATAAATCTTCAGCTTCGCGTGAAATCACCGCTCAAGAAAAAATTCTCATCAATCAATCCAATCAATTACTCTTTAAGTATTTTCAGGTTATTGAAAAAGAAACCCCGGGCCAAAATATATTTTTCAGCCCGATAAGTATAGGCATGACACTTGGCATGATGAATAATTGTGCTGCCGGAGCTACCAAGTCACAATTACAAAATGCCTTTGGTTTTTCTGGTTTTTCAGATGCTGAAATCAACAAGTCTTTTAGTGAGCTAAACCTTTTTTTACAATCATTGGACCAAGAAGTAAAAATAGGAATGGCCAATACCTTCTGGCACAGGCATAATGTAAAAATAGCTCAGCCATTTAAAGATATAATTATGGCTTATTACGATGCGGATGCAGAGGGTATTAACTTTCGGTCAAATCATTTGCATAAATACATCAATCGCATCATTGAAAACAAAACTAATGGTCAGGTTACCTCGGCCATTGATAAAATAAACCCGGAATTTGAATCTTTTATTTACAATGCGGCTGGATTTTCGGCAGCATTTGAAAACAAGTTTGAAGCTGTAATAGATAAAGGTCAGTTTGCAATAGGTAAAAATAATGAAATTTCTACTCCTTTTTTCTTCAAAGAAGCCGGTGTTTATCGCTATTTTGAAGATGAAATGACTTTGGCAGTAGATATTCCATTGGGTAATAGCCAATTTAGCTTTATGACGCTCATGCCTAAAAAATCCACCTCTAAAAAATTGAACTTTTATCAGTTTAATGAAATAGCTGATCAAATGGATACAGCTTTGTTTAATTTCTCAATGCCTGTTTTTAAAACGGAAAGCGAATTTAACTTGAATACATTGTTCGCCCAAACCGGTTTTCCCAAAGTAATAGATGGGACGGCCAATTATCTAATAGGAGATAAAGGAGAGCATGTATCTGTAAATAAATTAACACATAGGGCGGCTATTAATTTAACTCAATCCTCTGAAAATATAGCAAATAAAAATTTAAAATCCTCAGAATTGCCAGCCAATTTGATAACTATCGACCGCCCATTCTTTTATTATATAAAAGAAAAACATACCGGTTTAATTATGTTTGCCGGTAAAGTTGTAAATCCAGGCGCTTAATTTTTTTATTTTATGAAAATTTTTAATGCTTCCCAAATCAGGGAATTAGATAGTTATACCATTGAACGTACTT
>CAZQEZ010000296.1:0-2669 GCA_964592475.1 uncultured Roseivirgaceae bacterium | reverse complement strand
GAACGGGTGAAAAAGGTGGTACAACCTGTCTTGCTAGGTACTCTTGATTATAACTTATCCGATGACGACACCTCATACTGTATAGATTTGGGGCTAATCAAATCTGAATCGGGTAAGCTTTTGCCATCCAATCCTATTTACAAAGAAGTAATCGTACGTACACTCACCCTTACTTCGCAGCATCAATTGGAAGGAATGTATGCTAACGTATGGGTGGATGAAAAAGGCAATTTGAAACTTAATGAATTACTACAGGAATTCCAGCAGTTCTGGCGCGAGAACAGCGATGTATGGGTGGAGAAATATCAATATAAAGAGGCCGCTCCTCACCTGATCCTGCAAGCATTCCTGCAAAGGGTGATCAATGGCGGCGGACACATCGATCGGGAATACGCCACCGGTAAAAAGCGTATGGATTTGTGTGTACATTTCAATAGTCAAAAATATCCCATCGAAATTAAGCTCTGGTATGGAGAGAAAACACTTTCGGAAGGTATTGATCAATTATCAGCATATATGGATACTCTCGGTGAAAATGAAGGTTGGCTAGTGATATTTGACCGGTCTCCTGTAAAGAGCTGGGATGAAAAGATTTACTGGCAGGAAGAGGTCTCGGATAATAAGGTAATAAAGATTTTAGGTTGTTGATCACGTACAAAAATGAATAATATATTCAAATTTAATTCCCTCGCAGTTGTTTCCGGCTACCGGCCTTTAGCCCGGCCCTCATCGTCCACCCGTTTTTTCTGATCGTTCGGGCCAATTTTTTTGATCTGAAAAATTATTAGTTGCTTTCCGGCATCGGGACAGGTACATCACATTAATATTACCACTATTTATCCTATTTCATGCAGCACTTTTTATGCTTTTTACCACTACCGCAAGGGCATGGATCATTTCTGCCCACCTTTTCTACTTTTGCCGGCCCGGAAGGATTTGCAAGTTTAATAAATGGATTATCATTTTCTTGCTCATGATCATCCTCCAAAATAGTTTCCGAATCTTCATCGGTCCTGTCGTTATGAAAAGCATTATTATTTTCTTCATAATCTTTCTAAAAACCATGATCTTCATCGGATTCCCAGGTTTGTAAATCTGCATATACTTCAAAAATGCTTTGTAACTCCCTTTTAAACTTTAATTTTTCTGCCGAAGATAAATTTTCCAGTACCTGCTCCATATCACCTATCATTTCTGTTTCTATTAAATCTTCTGCGAAGAGACTGCTTATGACATGATTTAATTCCTTCCCTTTAAAATTGAGAATGTCCCATACCAGAAAAGAAACTAATTCTGTATTGATAACTTCTCCTTGCTGATGTTTAGCCAAAAGTTTCTCAAGCAGATCATGATACCAGGTGATAATTTCTTTTCTACGCTCGGGCTGGTGGTAAACGATTTGTTCTACTGTGGCTGATATATTACTGGAAGCAAACAAATAATTTTTTTGATTCAGGATGAAGGCTGCTAATTTATCAAGCTGATGGTTGCCTGTGTAATAAATCACCTGCCAGGTTTTATCTAAAAAAATATCACCCAACCAATAATACAATAGCCTTTCCGGCATACTAAAGAAGTATAGTATTGTATCCAGTGCTTCCCTGGCTTTTAATTCTCCAAGTAAAAACAAGGCGTGGATCGGGAAAGAATGAGTATCCTCAACATAATCTGTTTCATTTTCAAAATATTCATATCGACCGATAGCATCCAATAAAATTGCTTCCAGGTCTTGAATCAAGCTATTTCGAGGCAGCGTTAGTATTTTTTGTAATTCTTCTGCTGCAATATCTATCTCTTGCTCATATAATACCTGCAATTCGGGATGTTCCAATACAGGTGCCGGGCTACTTTGTTCAGGTAGCTCATTTTCACCGATTATTTCTTTACGCTTCTGCAGAAATTGATATCTTTCGGCTCTATTTTTCATGTTTTTTTCTATCAGTAGCTGACTGGCATGCTGGAACAGTTGATGTTCCGGGTCCATTTTTTCTATCACCTTTAATTGCTTTTTGGCCATATTAAGCTGATTAGTGCCAATGAAATATAAAATAGTAGCGTAGATAAATGATCTGAGCTCGGATATATGGAAAATCTTTCTTTGCGGCAGTAAATCTTCTAAATTCAAACTTTCACCCAAATAGGAGAGCATTTTTTCATGATTGCCTTTAAAATACTCAAAAACTGCAGCGTTGGTTTTGGCAAAAATATAGTCAGGAAAGTCTATTAACAGTTGCTCATTTAATTCTATGGCTTTACCTGTATTTCCTTTTTCATCATATGCCTTGATCAAAAAATTCTTGGCCTGGGGCAAATCGGGATGCTGCTTATGAAACTTTTCTGCCTGATTTAGAAAACCAGTTGTTTTTGCAGAAACAGCATGAAAAACCTTCTGTAGTTTCTTGTCTATACTCGGGTCAGTTATTTTGAATGGAGAATCTGTTTTTTCAAAATCAGCTGTATAGTTGAATGTTTTTAACTCGAATTTTTCTGATATAGGTTTCATGATTTTCAAATTAAGCGGGTTGCAAATATATTAACCTTTTTATGGCTTTTAAATTTTCTTTGTTAAACCTTTCAGGCCTTTCAGGTTTTAAATGCTGCATGCAGGATCATGTCATCCCTTCGGGATTTTTTTAACACTGATTTGAATTTTATCTATAATCCTATCA
>CAZQEZ010000295.1:0-2760 GCA_964592475.1 uncultured Roseivirgaceae bacterium | reverse complement strand
AAAAGTTACTTCCTGCGCTGTTACCGCCCTCGCGGCTATCATTATACAAGCGGTTATAATTATTTTTTTCATGTTTTTATAAATCCATTAATAGCATTACTACTATCTGAAATAACAAAACTCACCATTATTCATAAACGGTACAGATGTTAAAAAAATTTATTTTTTATCTATTTTTTCACTTTAAGATAATCTATACTAAACATATAACCAGCCAATACCTTTTCATTTTTTCCTGTCACCGTGATTTTCAGGGTATTAAGACCCTTTTGGATGTTAGCATTCTTCATCTCAGTTTATTGCACTGAAACCTGCTGTGCATATCCATCGAAAGTGATGGTTTTGTCATTCAGCGGAATGTCTACCATACCATAATTCCTGGCCCGAATTGGTTGCATTTCGATTTCTTTGCCGGAATAAGACTTAATAAAAAGGAATATATAAAATTAACAGTTCAATTACCAATAATTAGTATCGATTATGTTGATATTGGAAACGAAAATTTATTCCCAATAATTTAAGAGATAAAGAAAGACCACCCCAAAAGAAGCAGCCTTTCTTGTTAAAACAGCGATTTTTATTTAGTTATCAGTTACCGATACATTGGCAATTCGCAGGATGGTAGCATCAAAAGAGGCCGGAGCACCCGCGCGATAAACAAATGCAATAGCTATTGTTTCTCCGTTAAAAGCAGACAAATCAAGGTCCCCACTATTTGATAGTCCGTCTGTACCTGGATCATTGGCTGTCATGGCATCAAAGCCAGGCTGAAAACGCGTCCATGTTGCGTTTTCAACACTTACGGTATAATCAGAAGAGATCAGAATATCATACAAAGGTTCCGGAAATGCACCAGTACCACCAAATCTCCTGTCTACATCAAAGTTTAGTACCGGGCTTGTGGTTTCAGTAAGATTTAAGCGTGGAGTAATAAGCCATACTTCTGAAGGCGAAGTATCATTAGAGCCTGGTACGAAAGCATTGACCTGTATTGCGTTAAAACCAAAGAAGCTTTCATCTGTACATTCCCAGCGGGCCGAACCTTCACCATTTTGTTCTATAACAGCTTCGGTCCAATCATTAGGAATGGGTTGTGCCGGATCGTCGTTACAACCACTGAAATCCTCATTCAGAGGCAGGCTTTCTCCTACATCAACAATTGTTATCACTGATTCAGTGACCAGTCCGGTGGTAAGACCCGACCCCGTACCTGAGAGTTCAAGATTAACCACAACATTTTCACCCTGAAGAGCGGCAGCAATAGGCGTAAATGTAAATGATACAGATGTTGCCCCCGCAGGTACTGGAACCGTAATCGTGGTGCCGGAAATAGGAGGATTGGTGGTAAAAACCGTTCCTGCGTCGGCTCCGGTAGCTTCAATGGTGATTTCAGAAGCACCCGAAGAAGCCGGTTCCAAAGATAAAACCACTTCCAGCGGCCCCAAATCATCGCTGTTCAGGTTGTAAATCTCCTCTTCAAAATTTACAATGGAGATGGTATCTTCATCTTCATTACAGCTCGTCAATTTGGCTGCAAGGGCTATGATGATTAACCCAAATAGAATAAATCTAAAATTTTTCATTTTCATTGGTTTTTAATTTTACAAAATTTGAATTGATATATATTAATCGCTGTTTTCAATTTGCTTAGTTAATTTTCTTCTCGCCAGACAATAGTTTCTTTCTTCCAGTGAGCCGAACTGCTACCAACCAAAACCTCAAATTCTCCTTGTTCCCATACATGCACAATGTCCCGGTAACCAGTCTCCGGATCGTATTTATAATATTTAAGCATCTCAGTAGTAATTGGAAATGAAACCGTAACCGTTTCTCCGGCTGGTATCATCACTTTTTTAAATGCCTTTAATTCAAGATTGGGCTGCGTATTGCTGGCTACCACATCATGAATATACAATTGAACCGCTTCTTTTCCATCCCTGTCGCTGGTGTTGGTTACCTGTACCGAGGCGGTTATAGTATCATTTCCTGTAGCTTCAGAAGCACTTAGTGATACATCACTGTATTCAAAATCACTGTAGGAAAGGCCATAACCAAAAGGATAAAGCGGTGAATTAGGTACATCCAGGTAGTTGGATCTGAATTTCTGAAATTCGTCTCCCTCCTGCGGCCTTCCGGTAGATTTGGCCGCGTAATAAATCGGTACTTGTCCCACATTGCGTGGAAACGTAACGGTAAGTTTACCCGATGGATTCACCTGACCAAAAAGCACATCGGCAATCGCGTGCCCTGCTTCCGAACCGGGAAACCAGGCATTGAGGATGGCCGGTACATTTTCGGCTGCCCAGGGAATAGCTAGCGGACGACCGGTAAACAGTACTAAAACTACAGGCTTACCGGTTTCGTGTAATGCTTTCAGCAATTCCATTTGTACCTCCGGAATACCAATTTCTGAACGGCTGGAACTTTCTCCACTCATTTCCGCGGCCTCACCCAGGACGGCAACAATCACATCACTTTGCCGGGCTATTTCCAGGGCTTCTTCGCGTATTACTTCCGGCGAGCGGGGATCACGATCAGTGGGTTTGCCAAATATGCTCACTTTAGCTTCCAGTTCGGGGTCACGGTAAATGTTGGCACCTTTGGCGTGTAAAACTTTGGCTTGGTCTCCTACCGCATCTTTTACACCCTGTAACAACGATATGCTTTTTTCAAAATCAGCAGCCACACTCCAGGTACCGGTCATGTTTTCGGCATTATCAACCAATGGTCCTATCACGGCAATGGTACCATCGGCTTGCA
>CAZQEZ010000294.1:0-2820 GCA_964592475.1 uncultured Roseivirgaceae bacterium | reverse complement strand
AACTACTGGTAAAATCTATGGCTTCCAAACTACTCCATACAAGGGTCACATCCTGATTATATATAGCAACATATTCTCTAGCAGCATAGGTATCGGTGTTGGTTCCCGGCAGTTGATCCTGTATCGGTTCCATAACTGTATTTACGGATGCTATTTTAAAGTCAGGATTTTGTATCTGAAAAGGAAAAGCTAAATAGTATTCATGATTAGGAGTAGCATTTTTCAATAAACGAACAGCAAAATCAATTCTTTTTGTTTGATGGTAAAGTTTAATTTCCTGCCTCACCTGAGGACAATTGATAGCTGTACTTTTTATAGAAAGAACGCTGTATACCGGCCCCTCTTCAACAATCTTAACTTCCAATACCTCAGATTTGGTAATTTTATTGGTAGCCATAGATTTTACCAGTAGTTGCCCTACAAAAGCATCCTCTTCGGTATTAATAAGTTCTTTCTGAACTTCCTTATCAAAAATGTTAAGCTTCTCCTGTTTTTTGGAGTAATAAATTTTATAAAATTTATTTTCTAATACCAGTTGTTTAGTTTCTTTTGGTTCGTTAGTATTTTCTATAGTCTCTGTCAAAGGCCTAATTTGAAAAATTTTATATCCCAATGCCGGCAAATCTCTGACTTTAAAAACAAGGTCCATTACCTGGTTTTTTTGCCAATTGAGTCCTCCTTGACTATTTTGACTTACCTGGCTCAAGCCAAATCTGGAGGCAGCGTGAGGAATTGGACGCATTGGGTCAGTAACTGTACGTATCTGGTGCTCCATCAGCTGCCCTGTGGAAATATCTTTAACTTGTAAAGGCTGCTCAAGTAATGAAGTGGGTAATTGAACAAGTTTTCTATCCGAAGTTTCAGCTGCTCTATGAATTAAATATTCATGATTATCGATTTTTCTTTTTTCCCGGTAGAATGGCTTATCAATAGGTATATCGGAAAATGCAGGAACATTAATCACCTCAGATCGAGCAGAAGCCGAAGGGTTGAAAACCAACACGTAGTAATTTTCATCATTTAATTTAACCAGATCTGCGAGCTTATTAATGGCTTTTATTTTGATGTCCTCAATCAAAGCTGATGCCTGATAAGAGTGCAAAGATTTTTGCAAGATGGCTGCTTCCTGTGGTGGGCCGCTCGGGTGCTGTAAACCCCAGCAATGTTCGTCGTACAGCATGATTCTTTCAAAACTTTCTGCCAGCGAAGGTCGCGGATATTCATAATCAGTAAGAATAGCAGCAAGTGTAGCTATGGATTCGGCAGCTATGATTTGGCTTTGATTCACACGATTGATACCGGTAGCTTTGGCAGTGCTTATCGCGCCCAAATGGTAATCCGTCTGATTAAAATCACCTGATAAAGTTTTTAGTTCACTACCAAATTTCTTTTCAAACTGTTGTAAAAATTTACTGGTAGTAGAAAAAATCAGCTTTGGGTATTCCCATTTTTTGTTCCAGGCATTTATTATTTCGCTATGCCTTACATCAGGCAAAGAATTATCCCGATAACCACCTAATACCCTTGCCATAATTTGCTGATAGGGATAACCGTTATTAAATTCTTTTTGCAAATAGGCTATGATGGCTGGCTCACCTTGAATTGTATCCCACAGCCAAAGGTTGTCCAGGCTACCGCCTCCATACCATAAAAGCACCTTATTTTTTGCCGGACCTTGCCAGTAAAAAGCTCCTGACCGGCCCCGATGCATCACCTTTTTTTCATCCCAGGGTGGTTTTACTGATGTGCCCCAATTGAAATAATCCTGGATTCCAGCGTATAAATATTTTATACCACTGCTGGCCAGTACATTTACCAGGCCCCAGTTAATTCCTGGAATGTCATTAATTTCTGCTACTTTGATGGGTATTCCAAAATCATGATTCATTTTATGCGAGGCATATACCGTCCTGTTCAATTCCTCTGCTTCGCTTATGTCTGTGGTTTGATTGGCCAATAGGCCGGTAACTTCCAATTGGCCATTTTTCAAATACTTTATTAATTTCTCTTCCAATGCTTTATCCTGGTTATGCTGAAGAAAATAAGCCACTGAAAATGCCTGCTCAAAAGTATAATGAAATTGGGCTTCCGGTGACCATTCCTCAGTTTGTTCGCAGTACTCAATAGCTTTAGCCACATAACCTTTATGCTCTTCCAGCACCCGGCTGGGCAAATCGGTATAACCTAAATCATGATGAGAACTATGCACCAGATGCAATTGCCAATGAGGCTGCGGTATCCATTTTTCAGTTTGAGATTCAAGTAATTCATTTTGCACATAAAACTGAAAGGTAATATTAATGGTGTCCCTAAAATCAGGTAAATAAATACGTAATTTGTTCGTGCCCTTTTTTAAATTATAATTATCTACAAAAATGACATTTTTATTTGCCGAGTATTTTATTTGAAGACTCTCGATTGCTTGATTTGCTTCTACTTGTAAATCTACTGCTTGTACAAGCTGTTCTTTTACTTTTTTAAAAAGAGCAGTAGGTTTAATTGATTGAATCGCAAGTTCAGGCTTTAAATTAGCATAAAGAGCACTTTGAATGATAATGCAAAGTGTAAAAAGTATAATTCGTTTCATAATTTAAGTAGATCACGACAAAAGATACACACTTATTTTCTTTTTACCATAGAGTGTGGGATTAAAGTTATAAAGAATATTGTCAACATCAAATGTATTAGACCTACAATTATAGCTCTCAAAGTTACCTTACTTTAAAACTTTTGCAGGACGTTCTTGTAAAAGCCATAAAGATAAAAAATGGAAAGCTTATTTTTTAGCGACTGGTCCAGTTTTTTCAAAACTATGATCAT
>CAZQEZ010000293.1:0-2879 GCA_964592475.1 uncultured Roseivirgaceae bacterium | reverse complement strand
TATTTATGAATATACCTATGAGTATACTTTTACCATTGATGATGATGACTTGTAAATTAAAATTTCGTCTTCACGGGTTAAATAAACCTTGAAGACGAATTTTTTGTTGAAATAATTACAATTCACCAGTTCACCACCTCTACCACCATATCTTAAATGGCTTGTACTCTTCCATACCCAGCACATGCTTACTCAGCTTGTAACACTCCAGCTTTACCAAATGCTTGTAGCTCACGCTTTTGTTTAAGGTGCGGTGCTTTATTGTCTCCTGAAGCCTTTCTTCAAAAGCTTTGATAAATACCTTTTTCCCATTTTCTTTCAGGATGCACCCGTTAAGTTTCAAATCAAAATCTTTGGCTTGTATTTCTTTTTTATTCAGTACCCTGAAAATGGTCCTGTCTACCAATATGGGTTTGAAGATTTCGGCCAGGTCAAGCGCCAGGGAATACCTGCGGGTACCTGGCTCGTGTAAATAGCTGATGGTTGGGTTGAGCTGGGTGTGGTAGATCATGTCCAGGCAAAGGGTGTAGCACATCATATTGCCAAAAGATATGAGCGTATTCACCTCATTTTTGGGCGGTTGCTTGCTGCGCCCCTGCATTTCCTGGTTTTTCAATATCAGGTCGAAAGCCTGGTAATAATATTGCCGAATATTGCCCTCAAGTCCCATTAATACCGGAATATCGCTGGCCTGGTCCAGCTTGTTTTCCAATTCTTCTATCAGGGTTATTTCATTGAGCAAATCTTGCCCGCGATTATGGTAATATTTCAGGTTTTTAAGCATGTTGAATGCTGCTCCTTCTACAAATTTACGGGCAATTGTCATCCGTTGGCCGTGGTTTTGATAATGGCTGGTTTGGCATATTTGCATTTTGCCGGCCAGCAAATAGTCTTTTGGAAAAAAGGAGCCGGTGTAGTGCTCGTAATAATCGAAAAAATGTACCGTCACTTGTTGCTTACCCAGGAAGTTGTACAGGGCGCTGTTGGCATCGAGGCTGCCAAATACGTATAGGTCCGACACATTCTCTACCGGAATATAGCGGGGTGTGCCCTCGGTTCCATTTTCATCCACTGGTGTAAACTTCAGGGTATTGTCTTTGCGGCTGAGGCGGCCGGGATTGAAGAGGTAATAGGTTTTTTTCATAGTTTATGGATAAGATTGTTTTACTCCAGAACATCTTTTTTCAATATTATTAAAGGAATATTGTCATCCAACGCCTTATTAATATACAAAAGATTGTTGCGAAGTAAATCAATAATCGCTTTATTTTTTTGATTTCCAACTAGAAACCATATTACTTTAGGTGGGTGTCCATTTTGAATACTGAGGTGATAAAAATCTTTATCTTTCGATACAATTACATATTCATTTTCTTTGGCATAATTCCAAATCTCAATGTCATTTTTATTTTGTAAGTCTAGGTCAACAACATGTTTTGAATCTGGAAATTCTTCAGCAAATAAATCAGGCAACCTGGTGGATAGATTATGATCGAATAATAATTTATGTTTCATGCAGTGATTTGGGCAATTCTTTTTTCTGCATCAGCGGCATAAGCCAGGCAAGCTTTAATATCTTGTTGAGTCAGATCAGGAAAGTGGTATAATATTTCTTCCTCGCTATCACCGGCGGCCAAATAACTGAGTACATCGTAAACCGTGATCCTCAGTCCGCGTATGCATGGTTGCCCACTCCTTTTTCCAGGTTCTATTGTTATATGTTTTTGGTAATTTATCATGATCTATTGATTTGCTATACAAAAATACTAAAATCATGGTGAATTGTCTGAAGCATTAAGACAAGATTGGTAAAATTTAAAAATTATTATAGCCACGCTATCTAATTTGAAACATTTCCTGAAGATCGCTTCCAAATTCATCAAAATCATCGGCAATGGAAATCTTTCCTTTTAACTGTCCTGGTGTTCTTGGTTTTTGCGGTGCCTGATATTTTTATTACACTGCCACGGGCTTACCACTTTTAGATATGATCACCTCCTGCCCTTTTTCTGCCTTTTGTAAAAGTTTGGAAAGGATAGTTTTAGCTTCATGTATATTATATTGTTCCACGTTTGGGTATTTTAATTCTTTTAGCAAAGTTAGCTAAGAAGAATGCGAAATGATCATTAATTCCGGTTAAAATTAGAATATGAATGAGCTTTCGGCTGGCTTTTAAAAATAAGGATTTTACAAAAATAGTAAATCAAAATCTGGATTTTCTACCGGAAAAGTTTTTACTTTGAATTGCACGTTAAAGCAAATAAAATGAAAGACATCAACCAACTTGATTTAAACAAAAACTACACCTATGCCGATTATCTCACCTGGCAATTTAAAGAAAGGGTGGAACTAATCAAGGGTAAAATCTTCAAAATGTCGCCGGCTCCCAGTACTGATCATCAAACGATCCTCACCTCCGTTTTCAGAGATTTAGCTCTATTCGTAAAAGGTGAAAGCTGCCGCGTTTTTTCAGCTCCTTTCGACGTACGTCTTCCTGTAAGCAATGAAAAGGGCAAGGAAGATACCGTGATACAACCAGACATTTGTGTGATTTGTGATCTTTCCAAACTGGATCAAAAAGGCTGTAAAGGAGCTCCTGACCTGATCGTTGAAATCGTCTCCAAATCATCTGTAAAAAAGGACCTGCACGAAAAATTTGAGCTCTATCAGCAAAGCGGGGTGCAAGAATACTGGGTAGTGCAGCCGGGAGACAGGGTGGTTACAATCTATACTTTAAACCAGCATGGAGTATATGAAGCCTCTCGTCCCAAAACCTACGGTGACCAGGTGGTCAGCCAGGTATTGCCTGGTTTTAGTATTGAGTTGGATGATGTATTCAGCAACTTACTGGAGGAGCCGGAAGAGGGATATGGTGATGA
>CAZQEZ010000292.1:0-2906 GCA_964592475.1 uncultured Roseivirgaceae bacterium | reverse complement strand
AAATGGTAGAGCGACCTGAAATTATTGGTAAGAATGATAATGATGTAAAACTGTTCAGTTTTTATTAGCTTGCCATCTACTGATAGGATTAGCTTGTACTGGCAATCAGCAGCAAAACCATGCCTCGTCAGAGCCTGAAAATCAGGCTCCAATATCGGAAGAAAATGGAAATGATTGGGTAATGCTATCCGAAGACGACAGTAAAATTAAAGGTGATATGGAAAATACACGCGCAAGCTGGCCTCTTTATACGACCTTTATCCTAGTGAAGCAACTAATACCAAGCCGGTAGGGGAATGAAATTAATATCATATCGCAGGGAGGCCAGGTAGAACATTGGCTCAACGGCGAAAAAGTACTGCAATATACAAGAGACTTAACATCTGGGAGCAGCCTATATTGGTTGGACCAGTCCTTCAGTTTGATTCAGCCAGAGAGCAATTTACCGGTGAATATAGTGAAGCCGCCAACCGCTATTTGAAATATGATTACCGGGAGCCTTTCGTAATTCCAGATAAAATATAGGTTAGGAATTTGCAATAGTTCTACACAACTTTAAAAAATAATAGGAGCCTATCGTGATTTTTAATAGATTTACGCAATCGAATGCGTAAACTCAAAAATGAATATTTATGGCTATCAATACAAGTAGACGACAGTTTTTGAAAAAAGCAGGATTAACCACATCCGCCATCATAGGTATGCCTACCATCGTGCCATCTTCGGTATTTGGCAAAGATGCCCCCAGCAATAAAATAAATATAGCACAAATAGGCTGTGGCCGAATTGCTCGGTCGCATGACCTGCCGGATACCATGCGCTACGATGTGGCTCGTGTAGTGGCTGCCTGCGATGTGGACTCAAAAAGAGTACTGGAATGCAAGCAATTGATTGAAAACTGGTATGCAGAAAATAAGGGAAAGAAAAATTATATAAAAGTAAAAACTTATGAAGATTACCAGGAAATGCTGCAGGATAAAGACATTGACGCGGTAATTATTAGCACGCCCGACCACTGGCACGCACAGCCGGCCATTGAAGCTGCACTAGCAGGCAAAGACATATATCTGCAAAAACCCACTTCACTTACAATAGAAGAAGGAAGGGATATGAGCAACATCATTCACCAAACCGGGCGCATTTTCCAGATTGGCAGTCAACAACGATCGGCTAATCCCTGGCCGCAATTTAAGCAAGCCTGCGAATTGGTTAGAAATGGACGCGTAGGAAATATCCATACCATAAAAATTGGTTTGCCAGGTGATCCCGCCGGTGGCGAAGCCATTAAAATGCCGATACCCGAGAATCTAAACTACAACAGATGGTTAGGATCTACGCCTGACGTATTTTACACGGAACAGCGCGTTCATCCGCAGGAAGGATATTCACGACCTGGCTGGCTGCGCTGCGAGCAATTTGGCGCTGGCATGATCACCGGTTGGGGAGCCCACCACCTCGACATTGCACATTGGGGAATGGGTACGGAATATACCGGCCCTGTAGAAATAGAAGCAGAAGCCGAGTTTCCCGAGCAAGGCCTTTGGAATGTACATGGGCCATTTCGTGTACAAGCTAAATATGCAAATGGAGTAGACATGATCGTAAGTGGCGAGTTTCGCAATGGGGTGCGATTTGAAGGGGATGAGGGCTGGATATTCGTTTCACGTGGCAATACAGGTGTAACTGCCAGTGATCCTACTGCAGAAGATGCTCAAAACTCACCGTTCCAGGCCAGCGATCCTAAAATTTTGGAAAGCAAAATTGGCCCGGATGAAATTCACCTATACCACAGTGAGGACCAGCACGGCAATTGGCTGGATTGCATTAAAACTAGAAAAGAAACTGTAGCACCGGCAGAAGTAGCTCATCGCTCAACATCTGCCTGCCTGGTTTCGCACATCGCCATGAAAATTCCCCGTAAGCTGTATTGGGATCCTATAAATGAGCGATTTAAAAATGATGATCAGGCCAATGACATGCTCTCCCGGCATCAGCGATATCCTTATGGCTATAAAAACATTGAAGGATTGAGGATATAATCGCTAAAAATTTAAATTTTGCTTAAAAAAATGATTAAAATTATTGAAGGCGTTTAGAGGATCTTTATTTATTTTATGTCTTGCTTGTTCAGGGCCAATTGAAAAAATCAAGAAGCCCAACATTATACTTATTTTAGCAGATGATATGGGCTTTTCTGATTTAGGCTGCACCGGTGCCGAAATACCCACTCCCAACCTGGACCGATTAGCTGCTGATGGCATGATAATGCCTAATTTTTACAATGCAGCCCGTTGCTGTCCTACCCGTGCATCATTACTCACCGGGCTTTATCCACACCAGGCCGGCATGGGCGATATGGTGGAGGGCAGATTGTGGAAAGACAGTACTTTTTTGCAGTCGTACCAGGGCTGGTTGGAAGAGGATGCCATTACATTGGCGGAAGCCTTGAAAGAAGCTGATTACCAAACTTTTATTTCCGGCAAGTGGCACATTGGCAATGAAGAACCTCAATGGCCGGACAACCGGGGTTTTGATCGTACCTTTGCTATGCTGCACGGCGCATCAAATTTCTTCAACATGGAGCCGTGGATAACCGATGATCAGTTTATGCGGCTGCATCTGGATGGCGAAATTTATGAACCGGGAGCTGACTTCTACATGACCAATGCCATCACCGAGCATGCCATCAATTTTATACGAGAGGCAAAAAATGAAAAGCCATTTTTCCTTTACTTGTCCTATACAGCTCCCCACTGGCCGCTGCATGCTTTACCTGAGGATATAGATAAGTTCAGGGGACAATACATGCAAGGCTGGCACTATGTGAGGGAAAAGAGATTAAAAAAAATGAAAGAACTGGGCCTAATTCCTGCCGATTCGGAAGCTTCACCGGAATATTTTTCTGA
>CAZQEZ010000291.1:0-2956 GCA_964592475.1 uncultured Roseivirgaceae bacterium | reverse complement strand
CTTTCTATCAGGGAAGAAATCTAAAATTAGAAAAAAACCGGCAAGTTGGGTTAAGTTTTCCGAAAACACCCAATAATTTGGTTTCTAATGTGCGCAGGCCTGGGAGGCCCCGCCCGAAAATCCGGCGGGCGTGCGACGGGTATGAGCGTGGAAGCGTTCGGATTTTCTTGACTTTTTTGACGGTCCGCCGTCCGGTGTGGAGCACTGCGGTTCGTTTTTGTGCGCTCCACGCCGGATCAAGACGGGGTCTCCCAGACAAAAATGAACAAAGCATAAAGTAAGAAAACAGAATAAAAATTTGGGTTTATCGGTCAAATGTAAATTAGATTTTTAAACATGATCTAATGAACCTCCCATTCCCAAAGCAGCTCAAATCAGGTTTTTATGTAAAATTTGGTAATGACCTTTCTTGCCAAAGCCATCAGCCTTAGCATGTTATTGCAGGGAGAGCAACGTTAAAAAAAAGCCGGGCGATGAAACGCAGACCAAGTACTGTGATAAAGACCATCGCCGACAGTGCTCATGCCCGTATGCACCACGCTTCACGCTATCTATCGCATCTGCTTACTTGCATTCAGGCAGATTTTTGTTCAGGACATCGCTTTTCAGATAGTCATTTTTTGCGTTGGGCTGCCACTGGAAATCAGTAATTTCTGTCACTGTAAAAAGCATTTCGGCTTCTGATTGGAGCAGCTTGTCGGTAAATTGATCTTCCAGTGTTCTCAGGTAGTTGATATCACAAGGCGAAAGTTCCTGTTTGATCGCGATGTTGCCCAGGCTGTCTATCTCGGCGGGGTTTACGCCCTGGTTTAGGGAAACAGCTACAGTCTGCAGATTATCTATCCGTTGAATGGTGTAAAGACCCTCAAAGTCAGTTGCTACATAAAAAGTATTGAACTGATAGCGGCCGCCGGTCAGGTAAATGGCCACATCGGTCAGGCAGGGAGAGGGCTTGCTTACAATTCGTAAATTGGTGCGATCAATGGGCTGCTCCGGGTACAGCACATTGACGGCCTGTTCCATCGCCAAAGCCCCGACCACCAGACCATCACACAAATGCCCATGAAATTTTTCCAGATCGTTCAGCCCGATATGCTGGACATAGTTCAAGCGACCCTTGGAAAAATCGGTATCAATGGTTTCAAATTGTATATTGGAACCCACTGCCGGTCGGAGTGGCAGCATAATTTTCACCCGCTTAGCATTGATCTTGAAGGATTCCATGTGCCCCATTTTTGACTGATCCGAACTGATAAAATGTAAGTGTAGGTTATTAGCTTTACCCGTGTATATTCCTTGTCCAGATTCGGAATAAAAGCCAAATATCTGTCCTTCAATATCAGTAAAGTTAAATTTAAAGCTGTCAGTCCCTTCCTTATAACCTGGCACCTCGGGTGAGCGGGGCGCTACCACCTTGATACCGAGTTCATTAATTGTAGTTAATATTCTAACAGGAAAAGGATCTGACAGGTTTAGGCCATTTTGCCGGGCCAGTTGCTGAATAACCTGTTGCAACTCATCCACATGATTAACACTGAGCGAAAGCTCAAAGGTCTGCCATGCGTTTACGTGGGCATATACGAAGAAGGGGGCTTCTGCCTGCCCGTCCGTTTTTACCTGAAGTTGTCCATCTGAATCAGCAAAAGCTACATAAGGAACGCCATCAATGGTGGTAATTTCCCCCCGCATTTTTCCATAAGGGCCCAGGCCATACAGATGATTGCTTTGCAGCAGCGTGTCAATTTTTACGCTGGCGCGAAAACCGTTATTACCCATTTCACTCATGGAACCCACATGCTTTACCTGGGCCGTTAGTTGCAGGGAAATACCCAAAAGGGCTAAAATGATCATTATTTTCATAGGTAAACTTATTTTATGCGACCGTTTTTCCGGCTGTCGGTGATGGCCGTTGATTTTAGAGAAGTTGGCAGTAGGCGTATTTTTTTGAGTCCGATTCATGAGAGGGATAGATCGCAATTTGTCGGTTTATAAAGGCTAACTCTGTTGAACTCGTTTGTGATGAGTAGCAACTTATGGGAGCATCAGAGCAGACCAGCGAAGATCAGTACATAATAAAAACCAGTGATGATAAAGACCACCCCTGCCAGCGTACGCATTACTTTTTCGGTTTTATTGATAAGGCTGTAGGCTTTGCCCACTGCCGAGGCACTGTAGGCCAACAGGTAGGCAAATAACAGCACGGGCAGGCCGGTGCCCAAAGCAAATACCAGGGGCAGTATAAGTCCGCTGCTGTTGCCAATACTCATGGGAATAAGCATACCAAAATAAAGGGCTCCGCTGTAGGGACAGAAGGCCAGGGCAAATAGCACGCCCAGTACCAGCGCTCCCAGCGATCCCTTATCTTTGAATTTTTCAGTAAATTTTTCTGTAAAATTCCCCTTCCCCAGAAAATCCAGTTTGATCACACCCAGCATCACCAGCCCTACCAGGATGAGCAGGGGGGCGATGTACATCTCTCCTTTGGTTTGGAAGAAACGGGCTACGTCAAAGCGGCTGGCTCCCCAAAACAAGGCCAGTCCGATAGCCGTGTAGCTAAAGCCCCTTCCCAGGGTATAGAGCAGGCCGTTCCATAGCACGGCCTTTTTGCTTTTGAGTTCCCGCGAGATATAAGCCGTGGCCGTAATGTTGGTCGCCAGCGGGCAGGGACTCACTGCGGTCAATAGTCCGAGGGCAAAAGCCGCCGCTACCGGAGCCTCGGGGCTTTGTGCCATTTCACTGATCCATTCCATTTACAAAACCTGTTGAAGTGCTTCCCTGATCACTGTAGACAGTTCCTGCTCAAAGGCACCATCGGTAGCCCTCGCTTTCATGAAAGCAGTCTGGGTGAGGTTGGTTTTCTGCTTTGAGCCGTCCGGCAGGATGGCCTGCACAAAAAGCGCTGTACCGGAAGCCTCAAATTCACGGGCTAGTTCATAATTGGCTTCTTCATCCACAT
>CAZQEZ010000290.1:0-2964 GCA_964592475.1 uncultured Roseivirgaceae bacterium | reverse complement strand
AGGTTGTAAAGTAAGATCCATTGAGATTGATTATAAAAAATAATTTATCCTTTCTCCTTGCCTATTCCTGGTTGAAAATAAGAGAAAAATTTATTAACTATGAAAGGTTAAATCGAATTAAGACATGAAAATAAAATTGATATTATGTTTTATTGGTGGGCTCTTTACTTTAGAGTTGAAAGCACAGCCACCTGAATTGGTGATTAAAAAAGTTGCTGATCACTGGCTGGAGCTGCACAATCATTTCAGTGAGCCATCCGATGTTTGGGGCAACTATGTGCTTGACCTTACACTGGAGGCTCTATTGTACCACGACAAATACCGGAAAGACGATGCATACACCGGAATCGTATTGGATGTATTTGAAAAGAGAAACCTCGAACCTGAAGATACGATCAACTACAAGATACATCCATTTTGCAGTATCAATTTTACCCTGGGAGAAATAACCAAAAATGACAACTGGCACACTGGTTTCATAGCTGAATCTTATCGACTTTACCGTGAAGCTCAAAAATCTCCGGAAGGCGGAGTGTTAATTAATCACCAGGGTGAATACCGTCTACTGATTGACTATTTGCAGGAGTATACCAGCCGATTATCCAAAACAGGCTACCTGACAGATGATTCGCTGTTATTCTCTGAGTCTACACATCAGTTTTTGCTTTACGAAAAGTTGCTCCGTAACCAAACCACTGGTCTTTGGAGCCGTATTTAAAAAATTTCTATTTGTGGATAAAAAGCAGCCCAGGCAAACCAAAAACCTATATATGATTCGGTTTTCTTCAGTTTTTGTCCAAGCTGTGGACCAGCAATTGCTTCACCAAAAACATTCCAGGTATTACCCTGATCATCTTTTAGCAACGGCATTCCACTTTCAATTTCAATTTCCAGCGATAGATTTAATGCTTGTCCGTTTGCTGTTTCACTATAGTAAGCAAACAAATAATTATCTGGTTGACTGCCAACTACTACCAGATCCTTTCCATTGATTTGATCTTCAATTAAACCAGGCTGAACATCAAAATTTTCAAACTGGTAGGCCTTAACACCATTTTCTGTTATAACCCCCAGCACTCGTTCTTTAGCATGTAATCTATCATCATTATTGGCCACTGGAAAAATTAAACTTTCGCTTGTTTTATAATCTCCATAAGGATAACGGCTGTAATTACGTTGAAAACCGGTATTGGTAGAATTCACTTTAGTTTCAGGATACCATTGTTTCCAGGTGCCCCAGGTAGTTTCTATTACCTGAAAAGTTGCCGCTTCTCTTTCTTTTAGCTGCCCATTAACACTTTCCAGCAGCATTTGCGACCAGTTGCTATCAGTAAGCCGGTCGTAGGGTATCAGGTTGGAATTGTACAAAAGTCCGGAAACACCATAGGTGGTCACTTCTCCATTAATTACTCTTTCCCAGCCAATGCCAGTACCGGTAAGCGGGCAATAGGTTAACGCAATTGGACGACCATCAACTTCATCGTTAATAATTTCGTGCCAATCTAATATAAGATGCGGATAAGCACGTATATCATTGCCATTTATATATCCCAAAACCAATTCATCATCAGCCATGTAATTAGCCATAGAGGCCGATACCATTTCCGGGTTCAATAAAGCCGGGATACCGTCTTTTCCAGGACCACCGTCAAAAACCTGATCCTGAGGTATGGTCCATGCTCCGTTTCCATTACCAGAACCATTACCAGGAAGCGCTGGGTCATCTTGTGAATTACAACCGAAGGTAAAAATGGCCACAATAAGCAAATACAAATACATATTATTTTTCATAGGAAATCAATTAGTTTTAAATTCGAAACTTTCTTTTTTTAGTAAATTCAGGTTGAGGTTAAGGGAAATGTTGAACCGGAATGTAGGTGATAATTGTATACCTTCAATGTAAGCATATAAAGGCACTTCAAAGTTGCTGGCTACAGATAATTGTTGGCTTACTGGGAAAGAAATTGCTGGCATGAGAAAAAGCCATTCTCCGCCGGTATTGGGTAATATACCTTCATCTACCTTATCAGCAAAGGCTTTCCGGTAGCGTAAGTTTATACCCAAACTTAGCAATTGGTTGAATATTAATACCTGATCGTTTAACCCGTTCAGCCATTGAATTTCATTGCCAAACTGATAAATTTGAAAGCCAAGATAATCTTCATTTTTACCGGTAATTCGTAGGTTTAGGATACTGGAAACTACCATGCTCTTACGGTCAGGTATTGTGTACTGTATTCGATGATGAAAAATCCCATCCCAGGCCCCACTTCCTGGCTGCAGATCTGCATTTAAAGTAATGCCATTCTCATTTTTTACATCACTTCTACCTGTGGGTATTTTAGGTCCTGCGCCTACGACCAGGCTCAGATTTTTAGCTTGTATATACTGGTATTGCACCATCAGTATGGCATCACCAAATCCGGCCGTTTGAGTAAAATCTTCAAATCCATTTTGTTCAATGGCCCTTTCCTGTTGCACATAGCCCAATACAGCTTCAAGGCTGAAACGATTGCCAAATGCATAATTACTACGAAATAGCCAGGAATGAGTAACGCGCGTTCGAGAGGCATCATCCAGCATATTGATTCCCTCTTTGAGGGTATTTAGATAATTAAGGTCATAGCTGGCCGATAATTGTAAGTGTCCTTTCTCTGCTAAAGGCATACTGCCTACATTGTTAGCCAGTGGCACTCCACCAGAGCAACATGTTTGAGCTTTTGCAGGGAATAATGGCACCAAACAAATCAGGATTAAATATAATCGGCTCTTTTCCATACAAATACGTACGTAAAAAGCCACTATAATAGTTTGTCATTTAAACGACACAAGGAGCAATTTCAGTTAAAAAATTAGCCTGATTACTAATTCAGCTACAACTATTTTTAATTACTGAAGTTTCGCACCAGAATTGTATTTGGTAAAAATGGAAATAAAAAAATAAAGCACCTATAACTCCTCCCT
>CAZQEZ010000289.1:0-2994 GCA_964592475.1 uncultured Roseivirgaceae bacterium | reverse complement strand
CGTTTGGAATCAGGATATACCTTGGTAGGTTTTCGTACAATCGAAAGTCTCATAAGCTTGATAAGTAGTGTATCTTTTAGTTATATGCTTGTATAAATTTTGTTTTTGGGTGCTGTAAAAAGAAAATAGAAATGGATAGGATGGATAGGGCCATTTAAAAAAACAACATGAGATACCGGTAAAAGGCATCTCATGAGCTTTTCATTTTCAACTAAAAACTAACTTATCAGCAGCATAGCAAGATTTAATAATAGAACCTGTATCCTAAAGTCGCCTGCAGCAAGGTATTTTTGTAGCGGGGGGTGTTACTTGTTCCGTCTCCATTGTTATTCAGGATATCCCATCCTACTCTTGCTCCCACAACAAAATGCTCCAGGTTGACATCAACGCCCCCCAAGAAGCCCAGAGTGTTTTTACGGATGTTATCATTGATAAATTCTTCCTCCTGTGCGATCGTTGAGCCGGCATTTTCAAATTCATATTTCTGGTTCAACAAGTGAGAGTACTGAGGGCCAGCCAGCAGTGTCAGAAAACCCACAGGTTTTACGGCAAATAACAAAGGTATATCAATGTAGGTCGTAGTACGCTTAAGCTCATAGGAGCTATTGAAAAGGTCGCCTTTTGCTTTAAATCCTTTCTGGGAAATTAAAACCTCAGGCTGAATTCCAATAAATTCTCCGATAGGAATGCTAAAAAAAGCACCGGCGGCCAGGCCTAACTTTCCACTGGCGTCAAATTCCTCGCCCTGGGTGTCATACACATTGGAATAGTTTGTGCCGACTTTGAGGCCAAATAAGACCCGATCACTCAGGTCTACATACTGTGCTTTACTTTGGTAAGCTACAAAGATAATCGCTATGCATAAAAATAGAATCTTTTTCATGTTTTATAAATCAAAAAGTGTTTGTTACTAACTGTATATTAAAAATTAAAATCTTGCCTGATGATTGTCGAATCATTCAGTGTTTTTTGGATGATATCAATGTCGCGGTTCAGTGCTGTTCTAAATACCTCCCAGCTTTGCTTACCATCATCCTGAAAATTGTCAATTTTCAATTTGATGTTGTTTTGCTGGTGCCGTAGTGTATCTATGGTTTGCTGATAAGCATTACTCACATCGGGCATCATAGCTGCTCGAAATATAAAATCATCCTGATTGTAGGCTGTAAGGTTTGCGGCGCTGCTTATTTTGTAATCCCCAATCATTGTCTGATAAATCTCGCCAGCCCCAGCCCTATCTGCTTGCCCGGCTTGTACACTATCGGTGGTTGGAACTGTGTTACTACAGCTGGAAAACAAGGTCGCCGCTGCCAGGGCAGAGCACATCAGCAGTACATTTGATTGGCTGATTTTCTTATTTTGAACAGGTTGGAGCTTCATTTCCTTGGGCGGTGGAGAAGAGAATAACTGTCCAAACAGCTCTCCAGCATTTGTGTTTAGCTGTTGGATCTTACTCCATATCCAGAGAGATACCCCATAATGCCGGGTCTTTGCCGTCATTGAATGCCTGTAAATGGATTTTTCGTTTTGTCGGTCATTGCTTTTCCACGCTTTTTTTAAATTTATTTGTGTTGCTCATAACTTGAATGGCAGTTTATTTTCCGCCATATTAAAGGTGCCTATATTCAACCTCTAAAGTGTTACATAAATCTGGAAAGGAATTACATCTTTCACATGTGGGGGCTGGCCAGGCTACTCAAAGTTTAACACATTATCCTAAGTGCAGGTATATATATCCGTGATTTATTGTCATGATGGCACAACAGCAGGCGTGTACCGCTGGCTATTTAGCAAAAAAAAAGCAAGGCCGTTGGCCCTGCAATCTGCTTTTCCTGAAAATGCCTGGTACCTGCCTGGAAAAACAGGAAGGTGCCCCATAAACTGCCGTTAATAATGCTGCAACTTTCCCAGGAGTATATCAAAATCTAAGCGGCTCATTTTAATCCTGGCAGCCAGTCTGGCCAATGTGGTTTCCTTTTTTCCTTCTTCAAACGTAAACTCTTCATCCTTGAGATAAGGAAATCTCCATTGGAGCATTACTCTAAGTTCTCTCCAGCTTCTTTTCATGGGTAGTATTAAATTTACTTTTCTTAAAAATATGAGGCAGCGCCTATGTCAGCAGCCTGTGGTACTATACTGTATCGGGGGCAGCTGCTTTTAAAGTCAACTCTCTTTCATAAAGAACCACTTCCTTTTGGTCGGGGTCGTCAGCGGGTGTGCAGTAGTAGATCCGGTCCACATATCGTCTGATCACGAGTTTCTGCTGGGATGTTTTTTTGGCAAAAACTTCCTGTCCTTCATGGTATTTATTGTCTCTAATATTGTTTTTCATGCTTTATTAGTGTTAGGACCTGAAAGCATATGATGCTTTCATATCGTGTTGTTTAACGAAAAATTAGTGGCAAAAAGTATGGCTCATTTGATGAAGACACATGCCTGGCAGAGCATTTTTGGTTGGTTTACTATATTAATAATGCTCTCAAAAGTGCCAACTTAGACTTACTTCCTCAAAACCACTTTTAATAATGGTGGCAATCATCTTAAACCTCACATTGGCTTTGATGGTATTGGAGGAATGTGCCGGGATGATGATAGAATGCCCTGTATCCAGGATATTGGACTTATCATCTATAACTATCTCTGCTTTTCCGTCTATTACCTGGATAAAGGTATCAAAAGGAGATGTTTTCTTTGTCAGGGCCTCTCCTGAGTCAAACGAAACAGCGGTGACATTGCCTGTTCTCTTTTTGATAATAGTTTTGATGACCACCGCGTTAGGGATATATTCAACAATTTCAACAATAATGAAAGCTTTTGCTTTTTCTAGTTCAGGATTTTCCAATGGATGTGTACCTTGATATTTTATAAAAAAAGGATGGTTGTTTTCATTGCTGTCCTTGATGTATGGACTTAAGCGTACCCTTTGCAACTCATAAGGCCATCTGTAAACAGTCTGGAATTACACGATACGGTCATTGGTCATGCTGATGGTAA
>CAZQEZ010000288.1:0-3052 GCA_964592475.1 uncultured Roseivirgaceae bacterium | reverse complement strand
CTTCACCTCGATAACCTAAACTGGCAAAAACCGATGTTTTATCAGATCCGGTGCTACCAGAAATGTTTACACTGCGGAATTTTCCTTCTCTTAATACCTGATCGAGCCAATCCACATTGGTATTGGCTGCAACATCTTCGTCGTATCCGTTGGCACCATCTACATTGCGTGGAATAGGAAAATAGTTTTCTGCTCCAGTACCTGAATAAATAGTGTTCTGCCACGCTTTTCTATTTACCGCCATTAGATCTGTACCATTTAGCAACTCAACCCTGTTAGTAGGAGAAGTTACTCCTTCCTGATAATCAACATTTAAAGTACTGGTTCCGGCTTTACCTTTTTTTGTGGTTATTAGGATTACTCCATTGGCTGCCCTTGATCCATAAATTGCTGCCGCGGCACCATCTTTAAGTACTTCCATTGATTCAATATCATTGGGGTTTATTTCAGCTAAACCTGAAATACCATCATTGGGATTGGAGCCAAACGAACTGGTGATTACAGGTATACCATCAATTACAACCAGTGGATCGCCACTAGATAACAGTGATGCACTACCCCTTACTCTCACTCTGATAGAACCACCCGGCTGGCCACCTTGCTGTGTAAGTTGTACACCAGCCACATTTCCTTGTAGCGAGGTGATCGGATCTGCATTGATGTTTTGGGAGATTTCCTTAGACTTTATTTTAGAAATTGCACCTGTAACCTCACGTTGAGTTTGGGTGCCATATCCCACCACCACCAACTCCTGCAATTGCTGAATATCCTGAGTCATGGTCAGGTCTACTACTGACCGATTTCCAATTTCCACTTCTTCGGAGGTATACCCCACTGAACTAAAAACTAAAGTAGCGCCTTCAGAGACTTCCAGGGTATACTCACCCTGGACATTTGTTACAGTTCCGTTGTTGGTGCCCTTTTCGATCACGTTAACGCCAGGTAGTCCTTCATTATCCTCCATGGAGGTTACCGTACCTGATATGGTACGGGTTTGTATCTGAATTTCCAGTCGGTTAGATTTCTCATCACTCACGTTTAACTTTCTTACATTGATGGTATTATTCACTTGCTTAAAAGCAACACCTGCCTGCTTTGAGATATCAAGCAAAAGAGCACCCAATGATTGCTTTTTATCAGGTGAATAAATTCTTGCCTGCCGGTCAAGGTCGTTTTTGTAATAAGAAAAATCAAAATCGGTAGCAGCTTCAATTTTTTTGAAAACCTGTTCCAGGTTTTCATTATTGAATTCCAGCTGCACAGTCACCTCATTTACACTCATGATTTTCTGAGCATCAACTTTTGAGGCGAAAACAAAACTCAGTGCAATACACTGAACGATGAATCCATAAAATGTAATTTTGGATAGCATGTAAATAATTCGTATTGGGTTTTTTTTCATAATTTTGATTGATTTAATGAATTTATTGATTTAAATCATTATCATTTACTGCCTCGTTTGGCCGCGCAGCAATAAGTGATAGAATACAAACCGGTGTTCGCACCGGTTTTTTTATGTAGAATCTAGCAACAAGTAATGTTTCATATGTTTAAAATTTTATGGTGACTACTTTATCATTGATATCATAAGTAAATGGTCGCCCAAAGCGCATACTTTCAAGCACATTACTCAGGTATTCATTTTTAAATTTTGCAGTATAAGTCATGGCATTGCCGGGTTTTCCTATCACCTCGATCTGTACACCATACCAGCGTTGTAATTTATTGATTATCTCTTCGAAATTATCCTCTTCGAAAAGAAGAACACCATCAATCCAAGCGGTATTGTTTTCAACATTAATTGGCAGTACTTTTAAATTATTATCTGCTTTATTGTAGCTTAATCCAAACCCTGGCTCAAGAAATTCTACCTGGTGATTATTTGATTTAACTTTTACTTTACCGGTAGCCAGCGTGACCAGTATTTCATTCTCTTCACTGAAAGCGCTAATATTAAAAGAAGTACCTAATGCTGTGGTAGTTATATTACCTGATACAACTGAAAATGGACGCTTACTATCTTTTACCACTTCGAAAAAAGCCTCCCCTTCCAATTGTACCAGACGCTGCAAATTATCAAAACTGACAGGATACTTCAGCTTGCTTTCTGCATTTAACCACACAATTGAACCATCGGGTAAATGAACTTTTGATTTTTGACCTGAAGGGTTTTCCTTTATAATGGTTGCAATCGTGTGGGTATTCTGCAGTTGGACCTGTTGTTGATTATAAAATATAATTGTAGATACTATGATAAAGGCAATTGCCGCTGCCCAATACAGGTAGTCGCGGGCAGATTTTCTATATCCATTAGTCAATGGTTTTTGATAATATTTGCCTGAATTTTGGATCTTACGAATTACTTTTTGGAAGGATTGATCAGTGCTGCTGACATGACTAATTCTTGTATTTATCCAGATTCCCTTTAGCTTTTGAAAGAGCTTTTCGTTTTCTTCATTTTCATCTTGCCATGCCTGCAACTGTTGCTTTTCAATGGTTGAAGCTTCTCCATTTAAGGTTTTCCCAATAATGGCAAATAATTTATCTTGATTCATTGGTATCTTCTGAATAATTTCTTTTAAAGACACCAATTCTTTAAAATACCCTATCTCCTCTTAAAAAAAATTGATTTTTTTTGGAAAAAATTATTTAGCCAGTTGAATAATAGCTTAATCCAGTGTGGTAATTATTAAATTGGCTTACTAAATTTTTGCTCATATTTTTTGGCTCTATATGATTTCGTGTGGAAGACCATAAACAGTACTGAAAAAATAAAAAATGCATACTTTAAAAATACAATTTTATAAAAGGCCTAGAAAGCACATTTGCTTATAAACCACCCCCTGTCCGCCACTGGCATGCCTCCCCCTCCTTGATCCTCCCTCCTTGATAGGGGGACTAAGGGCATAGCCATCAACCTAAGACTTATGAAGGCCCGAAGGGTCGGAAATCAATAGCACAGGGTGCAGCCCTGTGCTATTGATTAATATGGGCAAGAGCCCCAAAGCGGGCGAAAGCAATGGTCATGTTGGATTTGTGACCAATTTTAAAC
>CAZQEZ010000287.1:0-3070 GCA_964592475.1 uncultured Roseivirgaceae bacterium | reverse complement strand
TATTTAAAAAAATTGAGGCTATAACTGATTATGAGTTTGTTTACTTTAGAAATGACGTCAGTCATTCTGCCAAGCTGGATGTTAAAAAGACAAAAACTTCCGTTGCTGATCTTTTATTACGTATATCGGAAGAGTTTGATTTATCTTTTCGCCAGGAGAATAATTTTATCAGCGTTAAGAAAATTTCAGCAAAAAATATCAATGAGAAAAAACTGGAGATCATCATCCAAACCCGCACCGTCTCCGGCAAGGTAACCTCTTACGAAGACAATGAAGGCCTGCCCGGCGTTAACGTGGTCGAAAAGGGCACCAGTAATGGAACTGTAACCGATGTTCAGGGCAACTATTCGCTGGACGTTTCTGACGGAGCCACTTTAGTATTTAGTTCGGTTGGCTATACACAGGAGGAAGTAGAAGTGGGGAATCGTTCGGTGATTGATTTGGTTATGACACAGGACATTCAGCAATTGCAGGAGTTGGTGGTAGTGGGTTATGGAACGCAAAAAAGAAGCGACCTGACCGGCTCTGTTGCTTCGGTTTCCCCAAGGGAGCTAAAACAAGTGGCTACAGTTTCTTTTGATCAAGGACTACAAGGAAGGGTTGCTGGTGTACAAGTTTCACAATCATCAGCAGCGCCAGGAGGAGCGGTTTCTGTTCGTATTCGAGGAGTTAATTCTATCAATGGTAATAACGAACCATTATATGTTATTGATGGTATTCCAATTATTGCTAATGATGGAGCAGTGTCTCCATCTGGTGGAGGTGTTGCTGGACAGGGCGGTGGAGGAGTTGCCTCCAATGCTTTAGCTTCAATTAATCCAGGTGATATTGAGTCTATCGAGGTACTTAAAGATGCATCTGCAGCGGCAATTTATGGTGCTCGTGGTGCTAATGGAGTAGTTATAATCACAACAAAACAAGGAAAAGCCGGACAAACACAAGTTAGCTTTGAAAATTATTACGGTGTTCAAGAGGTTGCCAATACATACGATCTGCTAGATAGCCGATCTTTTGCTACATGGGCCAATGAGTTTGCCATAGACAGGGATTTAAATCCTTATTTTACAGAGGAAGAAATAAATAATTTGCCCAATACAAATTGGCAGGATTTAATATACAGGTCAGCAGCTATTCAAAACCATCAGCTTACAATTTCCGGAGGTAATGAAAAAACTACTTTTACAATTGGTGCTAACTATTTCAAGCAGGATGGTGTAGTGAAAAACTCCAGTTTTCAAAGGGGTTCCTTGAGATTAAACCTGAATCATGCTGTAAATGAAAAAATAAAAGTGGGTAACAGTACTATGATTTCCAGATTAGGAAACAATAGAGTTATAACAGATGGGGAAAGAAGTGCCACTTTGCTAGCTCAAATTGGCCCACCTATAGTTCCGATTTATAATCAAGATGGTTCCTATACTGTATTTGATGAATATGGCACTACACTAGATGAAAATTTGAGTTTGGCCGGAAATACTCCGAATGCTGTTAATAGAATTAATGAGACATCAGATCAGGAGATAACCAGTAGAATTCTTACAAATTTTTATCTTGATTACGAACTAATTGAAGGATTAACATTTAAGACTACCTTTGGTGCTAATGTATCTAATCGAAGCAGAGACTATTATTACACTAAAGAATCTTTTGAAGCAAGACCTATTGATGGATTTGCTACTACATCTACTTCTGAAAGAGTAATTTATTTAAATGAAAATACACTTTCATTTAATCGTACTTTTAACAGCAAACATCAATTAAATGCATTAATTGGGTTTACATCGCAGTATGAGGTATTACAAGGCAGAAGAATCAGTAATTCCGGATTTGGACTTGATGACAGGGAATTAAATTTAAATGAAATAGGTTCTGGAACTCAATTGGGAGGTCCATCAGTAAATTCATTCAAAACAGACGAAAGTTTATTATCTTATATTGGTCGCTTTTCTTACTCCTTCGATAATAAATATTTATTAACTATAACTGGTCGAGCTGATGGTTCGTCAAAATTTAGTGATGGAAACAAATGGGGTTTTTTCCCTTCAGTGGGTTTTGGTTGGAAAATATCCAATGAAAATTTCTTAAGAGAAAACAATTTCATCAATAATCTAAAGTTGAGGGCAAGTTATGGTGAGACCGGTTTTCAGGAAATACCACCTTACCAATCGCTTGCAACTTACTCATCGCAAAACTATTCTTTTGGAGATGTACCAGTGGTTGGATATCAGCCTAGCCGTCCCGAAAACAGAGATCTTACCTGGCAAACTACAGTACAGACAAATATTGGTATAGATGCTTCCTTTCTAAGTAATAAATTTTCCCTTACTGCTGATTACTATATCAAAAACACGGAAGATTTATTGCTATTCATAAACTTACCGGCTAATACTGGCTATAGTGGTTCTTTAGCAGTTAATGCAGGTGAGGTAAGAAACCAGGGATGGGAATTAACTTTGGGTTACCAAACCAGTGTTGGTGATTTTAATTGGAATACAAATATAAATCTAAGTTCTAACACCAACGAAGTTTTAAGTTTAGGTGACCAGGTAAGGATATTTGGTGGCGGACTTGATTCTAACGCCAAGGATAGAGGCAATGTAACAGAAGTTGGACAACCTATTGGCGTGTTTTTTGGATATAAAACTGATGGTATTTTTGCTTCAGATGCTGAAGTTGAGGAGCATATTTCAATTGTAGATGGAGTAGAGCTGGTTATCCAACCTGAAGCAAAAGCAGGTGATAGAAGGTTTGTAGATACAAATATGGATGGAGATATTTCAAGTGCTGATTTGACGAAAATTGGATCTCCGTATCCCGATTTAATTTATGGCTGGTCCAAGAATTTTGCATTCAAGAATTTTGACCTCAGTCTATTCTTGCAAGGTACTGCTGGAAATGACATCCTTAATGTAGCTCAAGCCAGATTGGTTCAAAATGATGCTGAAACCAATATTATGCAGACTAGATTTAATAATCGATGGACAACTGATAATACAAATGCTACTTGGCCGCGTGCAGGTGCCATTGATCCTCTTTCAGCAGGTGCCGCGGGATTTGGTGATTATATAGT
>CAZQEZ010000286.1:0-3108 GCA_964592475.1 uncultured Roseivirgaceae bacterium | reverse complement strand
TGTAGGTGCTTTTAGCTTATGATGACCTACAATTGCGCCAGCGTCCGCTGGTGTAAATGTTTTCAACCTCTTATTACTTGCTATTACTATCGCCAGCGTCCGCTGGTGTAGGTGCTTTTAGCTTATGATGACCTACAATTGCGCCAGCGTCCGCTGGTGTAGGTGCGTTACTGCCTTTTACCTTGCTGTATCATCTGCAGCATTTGTTGCAATTGGGGATTATTGGGAAACATCTGGTTCAATGCTTCGGCATAAGGTTTGGCTTTGGCAAACTGCTCCTGCTGGATATACAAAATGGCCAGGGCATTCATCAAATCCGGATTTTGTTCATCTATTTCCAGTCCTGCCAGGTAAGCTTGCTCTGCCTTGGCCGTTTGATTCACCTGCTGGTGGGCAAGGCCAAGATTGTAGTAAACCCGCGGATTTTGCTCCAATTCTGCGGCCTGACTCAGGTATTCAATGGCATTACCCATTTGTTGCTCTTCAGCATACAGCAGACCCAGGGAGTAATAAGCAGGACCATATTCAGGCTCTAGTTTAATAATGGTCTTAAATAAATCAATGGCCTTGTTATTTTTCCCCTGACGGTTGTACAAGTGAGCCAGATTGAGGCGGGCAGGGTTGAACAGATTATCTTCCTCAAATGCGCGCAGATAATGCTTTTCTGCCAAGTGGGCATTGCCTGTACGATCAAAAAATTGCCCTTTTTCGAATTGCCCACCGGGAAAATCAGCCCGGGTATCCAGTGACTCACGGTATTCCGCCATTACTTTGTCATATACAGGGTGCAGGTTAGGAGCTATATTATTTTTATTTACATCTACAAGCGAACTCATGGCAGCCACCCGTACTGATCGAAACTCGTCCTGCAACAAAGGCACCAGGTATTGAATCTTTTGTTGCATGGGAAGTGCGATCAAAGCATTGGCTGCCGTGTGCCGGATCAGCGGATCATTGCCTTTTAAACCACGAATGATTGCCTGCTGAGCTTCTTCAGTGGCCATTTGGCTAAGATACCAGATAGCAGTAGCCCGGGCAATGGCTGGTTGGGAGGTATCTGCTGCCAATGTTATTAATGGTGGAATAGCTTCCGGCTCGCGGGCACTGGCCAGGCTCAATGTTTCAGAAAAATGATATTCCCTCTCCGGTCCATACCATTCATTCACTGCTTCTGCTGCCCATTCGGCACTTTTGTCGGTATGGCAGCCGTTACAAGCATTGGGATTGTCATACTCAATACTTAAATCAGGTCGGGGTACCCTGAAGCTGTGATCACGGCGGAAGTCGTTGACCATGTAAAAACGACCGGTCATATGACAATTAACACACTCCGCGCTTTCGGTATTCATCGGGTGGAAATGGTGATCCGGTGTATCGTACTTTTCCGGTACGTGACACTGGGCACAAAGGGCATTGCCCACAGCTTTCAGCTCCAGGCTGTGCGGATTATGACAATCGGTACATTTTACATTATGCTGGTACATTTTGCTTTGTACAAATGAGCCATATACATAATCTTCATCCATGATCTGACCATCGGGGAAATAGAAATTGTCTCGCAATATTTCCGGCACGTAATGGTCCATGAAAGTACCCTGGTGATTGTAGGCATCGGTGATCTGGGTACGGCGCACATGGCAGCGGGCACATTGGTCCACCTGCTCCTTGGGCATAATCCCTGAAGTGAGGTACATATGCTGCTCGGCCGGATAATATTTGGTCGAATCGAAGTTTTTATCGGTAACAAAATTTACATGTTCCTTTCCCGGACCATGACAAGCCTCACAACTTACATCAATGATAGAATAGGTGGTTTCAAAACCATCAATTTCCTCATTGTAATTCTTGTGTACATTGGTGGAGTGGCAATCGGAGCACATGGTGTTCCAATTGAGGCCTCCCCTGCTCCAATGCAGCCATTCCAGCGGATCGATGGGGTAATCAGGATAAAGGTCAAACCATTTGTTCTGCTCTGTATCCCAGGCAGTGCGCAGGCATTGCAGGTTACCATTCGGAAACTCAACGATGTACTGTTGTAAAGGCTCAATACCAAAAGTATAAATGATCTTGTAATCATGATAAGCGCTATCCGGCCCTTCGGTATTCACCCAATATTCATCACCTTTTTTGTAAAAGCGGGAAGTAACCCCCTGGCTGGTAAAAGTAACATCATTAAAATCGCCTTTCATTGAATATTCGTCAGGCTCCATCATGGCCAGGTCGTGGTGCGATTCGTGCCAGTCGTCATAAGATTCCTGGTGACAACTGCGACAAGTTTCAGTACCTACATAATCGGCATCGGTAAGCACTACTTTTCCCAATTTTCCGGAAAGCGTCTCTTCTTCCTTTTTATCGGTGGCACAACTTAATAAAACATAAAACAAGTAACCTGAAAAGGCTAGTAGAAGCAGCAGAAGCTGTAATTTTTTGTAAATCTTGGGCTTATTATGCATGCCGACAAATATCTGAATATTTACTTTAAAACGAAGGAAATGAGTAATTTATTTAATTTGAATATTCTGGGTATACCTCATTTTATCAGTGGATTTTAACCTGCATAAGTGGTTTATTGAAATTTAATAAAAATCATTCATGTTCTAGGCTCTCTCACTCTCGTCTTGTCTCGAACAGCAAAATGGGTTAAGCCGTGTAAAAAGCGAACATACTGCCCCTGGTATACATATCAAAATCGGGAAACGGTGTAACGTTGATACTAGTGGACCAGGTAGACTTTAGACGACGGTTAATCCCCTGCTGGTAAATAAAGCCTAATTGCAGCCGTTTTTTACCATAATCATAAAACTGCAAACTAACCCCAAGCTGAGCACCATACCCGGAATAATCTATAATTGTACCTGTTCGATCGAATTCCAAAATATCGTGATTACCGGTAAAAGTACCCCCGGCTATCGAAATATTACCGGCATTGAGGGCGGTAGTGCGCCGTAAATCCTCACGTGTAATTCCTGCCAATAAGTTTACATCGAAAATAGCCCAGAAGCGATTAAATTTCCTGTTATTTACATGTAGGTCTGATCTTGGTATCACCACTCGCGCGATCCTTTTATGATATTTTAACCATATTCTTCTGGTTTCAGGACCTATAAA
>CAZQEZ010000285.1:0-3146 GCA_964592475.1 uncultured Roseivirgaceae bacterium | reverse complement strand
GGGGTGAGGCAGAAAAAGCTAAAAAGAATGGAAGATAACTCTTACAATCAAGAAGATTTTTTAGTGCCAAAATATCTCATAGAGCAAGCACGTAATTTAAGACAAGACAAAACAAAGGCTGAAGATTTACTTTGGAAGTTTCTGAGAAATAGGAAGTTGAATAATTATAAATTTAGAAGACAGCATCCATTGCCTGAAGGTTATATTTTAGACTTTTACTGTTCTGAAGCTAAAGTAGGGATTGAATTAGATGGAAGTGTTCATAAAGTATCAAATCAAAAATCATATGATTTTGCTAGAGATAAGGAAATAAATGCAAGGTATGGAATACGAATAATTCGTTTTTGGAATGGTGAAGTAGAAAATCATCTTGAAATAGTTCCTGAAAAAATTTTAAGATTTATTAGAAATAAAAATGTCAATTAACTCCTCACCCCCAGTTCGCTGAAATGAACCGTCCCCCTCTCCATCCGCCAAAAGTCGGACAAGTAATGGAGAGGAGGCCAGAAGGTGAGGAATGGGTGAGGCAGAATAGATATAAATAGATATAATAAATAACACTGCTCAATTCACCGATTGACCAGTTCACCAAATAAACAAAAATAAAAAAACATGAAAATTAAGTTGCTGACCACATTATTTTTAATCATTGTTACCATTGCAAAAGCCCAGCAACCCTGGCCTTTCCAATACAATGATGCAGGTGCCCAATCCATTATTCTACTGGGTGATAACAATTTTCAATACCGTGAGCAACCTGAAAAAGCTTTTCAGTACTTAATGCCCACCTTGAAAGCGGCTGATTTTCGTTTTCTCAACCTGGAAGGTCCTTTTGCCGGAGGCATTGATGATCCTGAAAAATCAGATATCCCGCATAAAAACTGGCGCCATTCCAATCCTGATCAGGTTGTGGCTCTCACTGCTGCCAACATCGATGTAGTAGGTGTAGCCAACAACGTGACTTATCCCTGGCAGGCGCTGATGAAAAACCTGAAGGTGTTAGACAGCGCTGGTATCAAATACACCGGTGGCGGTGAAAATTTAGCCAAAGCCCATCAGCCGGTTATTATTGAAAAAAATGGCTTAAAAGTGGGATTTATGCAATACGCGGCCACCGTTTTCCCTACCAATCACGCGGCAACTGAAAATCAACCAGGCATAGCACAAATTAAAGTACATACGGCTTACCAGCCACCAAAAAACCTGGACAAGCCCGGGCAGCCTCCTTACGTAATTACCTGGCTGGATGAAGAATCAAAAATCAGGATGATTAACGATATTAAGCAGTTGAAAGAAAAAAGCGATATCGTGATCGTATCTTATCATTGGGGTGTTTCAGGTACTACCGAACCGGTTTCTTATCAGTCCGATATAGGCAAGGCTGTAATTGATGCCGGAGCTGATCTGGTTTTTGGGCATGGTCCGCACAAGTATCAGAAAATTGAACTTTACCAGGGAAAGCCTATATTGCACAGCCTGGGGCAAGCCGTTTTTGACGATATTCGTTCTAACAGGAACACCCGGCACAGGGAAGGGCTATTGGCTAACGTGGTAATAAAAGATAAGAAAATTAGTCTAGTGACTTTGGTGCCAACCTGGCGGGAAGATGATAACGAAGTAAGATTATATGATCCCAATGTTGGTAAGGGACACGAACTATTTGGCTATTTGCAATCAATAAATGAAGAAGGTGCTGAATTAAAAATTAAAGGAAAAGAAATTGTAATTGAAGGAATAAAATAAATAAATTGCTATGAAAAAGTTAACTATTTTAAGTTTTATAATGGGTATATTGATGTTAAGTCAAGATGCCTATGCCCAGGAATATTTAAATTATCAACTCAGATTGGAACCCGTGTGGTCACGTGTAGCCGACGCGCTGGGTGAACCTGGCTCAGTGGAGAGTGTAGAATTTTCACCGGATGGCAAATACCTGGTAAGTGGTACAAAATATGATAATTCGGTGATCATGTGGCGTACTTCTGATGGTGCGGAACTCTGGCGACATTATGCTGCTCAGGAAGTAGAACGGGTGGGCTGGTCGGCCGATGGAAAATACGTAGCCGCTGCCAGTGAAGATTTTTTGGTAACCGTTTACGATGCAGCCAGTGGCGAGGTAGTGCATAAGCTTCAACACACGCAAGGCATTGATGGCCTCACCTGGTCACACAAGGGCAGCCTGCTGGTAAGTGGCGAAGAGAAAATAGAAAAAGGTGGCAAAACCACAGGCAAGATCAGGGTATACCAAATGCCGGAGGGTAAAGAAATTAAGACCCTGGAGTTTGGCAATACAGTGAATGAATTATTTTTCAGTGATGACGACCAATACCTGCTGGCTGTAGGTCATGGGGATATCAAGGTATACAATACTTCCAACTGGTCATTAGAACAGACCTTATCGCCAGGCTATTATGTCACATTTACCAGTGGTACTTTTTCGCCTGATGCAAAACACGTGATCGCGGTAGGTCAGCCTCAGAGAGCGCGTGGCAACGTATATCTGTGGGAATGGAAAAGCGGCAAGTTACTGAAAATGTTTAACCATACCGGCAAAAAGATCGAATCCATCGCCTGGCATCCCAATGGTAATTACGTGGCGCATGCCGGTCACGATCCCTACATTTACGTTTACCGGGTAACCGATATTTTGAATTTTGGCAATGATGCCATCCCGGTGGCACATAAAGTGTGGGCCAGCGATCACGCCGAGTATATTGATTTTAATGCAGATGGTAGTTTTCTGGCCAGTGCTCATCAAAATGGCCTGATCAAGCTTTGGGTTTGGATGGGAGAAAATTCTGCTTTAAACTCCCAAAGGCATTCAGAGGTAAAGCAGCAGCAGGATGAGGCGGTGAAGTAATGGTTGGTGTTATATGATTTATTGTGGAATATCTTATTGGTAAAGAAGACAGGAATCACTCTTTAAATATTTCAATTTCATAATAATCGTAGTAAGATCATTTGCTTTTTAACCACACCCTGTCCGCCAGCGGACTTCCCCCTCCTTAATTAAGGAGGGGGAGCAAGGGCATAGCCGTCAACTTAGGAAAAGACTGTTTTATGAATGGTATATAAACTCCAAAATCCAAATGAGCGCAGTCATTAATCAACGTAGTAGCCCTTGGTTAATAAAACGGGATATTAAA
>CAZQEZ010000284.1:0-3160 GCA_964592475.1 uncultured Roseivirgaceae bacterium | reverse complement strand
CTGCTGCCAGAAAATAATAGTTAATTCCTACGGAAGGAGATTCACCTTTTACGGTGTTTTCGCAATTGCCAATTTTAGTTAAATTAAATAATGGACAGGATGTTTTTACTAATTACGCTTACATAACCAATAGTGGTAGCTTTTTGTCTGGGCCTTACGTGCGTGTAGATGGAAGAAAAGGTCCTAAAATAAAAATACAGGAAGTAGATTACATTTATCAATCGGTAGTGGATTTCTTTAAAAAGAGTGGTAAAAAAAGGTGAGGGAGTGATTGTTAACAATAAAAAAGTGATAGATGGTATTGATAATTTTTTTTAAAAATTTGTATCGAGAGTGTAAAAATATTGTTTACTTGACTTTTTAATCTGTGCGTGATAACTGGTCTCTTGTTTCCTTTTATCATGTCAACTCTTAACAAATTGTTTATTTTTTTAATTTGCAATCAATTAAACTTAAACTCTAAACCGAATTTAAAATATCTGCCAAAAACCGAGGCAGATTGATTAAGGAAGAACAAACTTTGGGAAGCTTGTCTTATAAAGAGCGTGTTGTTCAATAAATTGTTTCCCTGCATGAACCAATAAAACCTTTTGTTTGATTGAGCTAGTTTAAAACTCAAAGTCAAATATTTAGCTTCTGATTCCCCAGCAAAAGAAACTCCTTTAACATTGGAGCCAAAGCTTATATTTTTATAAATTGGCAATGCCGCTTCTATTGCTAAAGATGACATATGGGTGATGTTTTTATTAGGTATTAGTTCATTTTCGGTGATAATTGCTGAATACTTTGGGAATAACCTGAAAGAATAATCCTTGTTTTTAAAGTCTGTGTCAAATTTTATACCAAACGATGGCAAAGTTGCTAATGAATAAACAAAGCTACCATCAGCCATTTTGTTCTGTACCTGGTTTATCAAATACTCCGGTTCTACAATAATTTTAATCGGAATTTTTTCAAAGGACTTATTAATAATTAATCCGGAGCTTATGTATTCACTCATTAATTGATCATAAACTCGCTGAATCACAATTGAATTTTCAAAATTATATTGATCACCTAGAAATGACCTGCCATATAAGAAATAAGGGTCTATTCGCATATTTATTGATTCAAAATTTATTCCAGATGATAAATTTATGACATAGGATGGTACAGGAGTAAAGTCACTTATGCCGGGGATAGCTATTTGTTGAAAACTTTGCAAATCATAACCTTCTGCAATTTTATACAACGGATAAGCATCTAATTTTCTAGATAAGTTAATTCTGAGGTTATTGAAATTTCCTGGACTATAATTAAAATTAAAATCATATTCTAAAAATCCGCTATTGCTTACTATTGCATTGCTATTGATAGGCCGACTAATGTAAGCATAGGAAATTTTA
Source organism: uncultured Roseivirgaceae bacterium (assembly GCA_964592475.1). Lineage (GTDB taxonomy): Bacteria > Bacteroidota > Bacteroidia > Cytophagales > Cyclobacteriaceae > CAZQEZ01. Next base: position 1,775 of record CAZQEZ010000284.1, on the reverse strand, counting down.
TTTTTCAAAGCTATTGCTTTCTTAAAAAATTCATGTGATAAATAAGGAGTGAACTTATTGACAATCAAATCAGGATTTGAGGCAGAAAAGAGTACGAATGAATTAGTGTTTTTACTATTGGCTGATTTATCAAAATTCAATTTTCTATTCATATACTTAAATCCTAATTTGTATGTATTAGCATTTTTCGATTTTTGAATAAATAGATCGCTCAACCAAGTATTTTCTTTTGATCGAAGGTTTTGATCTAAGCTGAATAATGATTCGTTTTCAGATTTATTCCACGAAAAATTACCATAAGTAGAATCATTATGATTTAAAAGTTTGAATATGTCGGCTTCACTGGAGGAATAAGAGGCTTTGATGCTAAGCCCGGTTGTTTCGTTTAGCTTTTTTTCTAAAAAGAAATTGTTGTATAAATTAAGCTGTGCGTTTTCATCATCATATCGATAGAAGATTGTAGTATTATTATTGCGGCTACTATATAAACTATATTTTAAAACGGCATTTGCGTCAATTCTGATTTTGGTTTTTTCCGTATCAAACCTTAATTCAATTTTGTTTTTTGAAGAAAATGACTCATTAGCCATTTGTTCAAAATAATTAAACCTGTTTCCCCCGTTAAAAATTTGATTTACCTGGTTTTCCTGTTCTTTGGCTAAGTATTCATTGAAGGAACCAAAATAAAGGTCGACCTTCTTATTAATTGTATACTTTGATGAAATTCCAGCCATATGTCTTACATTACTGGTATAATGCGGAAATCCATAAATTTCATCTTCTATGGCAGGTGATTCAACGTAATCAACAAAGTCGGCTGGAGTGTCAAACATTTTTTGTACTGCCTCTTTACCAACATTTTTTATAAATTCCAGAGATATTATTTCTTCGCCAAATTGATCACTTTCGGCAAACAATTGATTCTTGAACTTCTTTTTCAATGAAAATGCATTTAAATATCCACCTGGTGTATATCGATCCTGAAATCCTTGAGTAAGCCTTATTTTTCCAAAAAGCGATTTATTAAAATCATCTTTAAGTTTTATATCGAGAACCACGTATTTATCCGCATCCAGTAAGCTTTCCTTTAGTTTATTATTTTTTTCATCAAATCTTACCTCTACAGATTTTACATTATCCGGCGAAAGTGTTTTTGTAAGAATAGCTCCTCCCGCGTTAGATACCTCTTCACCATCCACTACAACCTTATTTACCAGAATATTATTCACCAGTATATCGCCATTGGCCCTAATTTCAAAACCGGGTATTTTTAACAGCACGCTTTCCAAAGATTGATCATGAATGCTTTGAAAGCTTTTAATATCATAAATAATAGTATCTTCTTTTATAATGATAGGAGGTGGCTGATCAGTAATTACCAATTCATCCATTTCTTGTACTTTAGGCTTTAAAGGAATTCTCATCACTGTGGTAGTTCCTGAATCCAGTAAAGCAATATCCCTTTTATAAGGATAGTAACCTAGTCGCCTTACCTCTAATGTTATGATCGGTATTTCCCCCACATTTATATCAAAATCACCATTTTCATCTGCCGTGGTATAAGATTTAATGTTATTGGATTGCCAGCCATATACTACTACTGATGCAAATGGAACCCTAGTGCTATCGGATTCATCAATTACTTGCCCTTTTAATTTTATTTGGCAGTAAATTGATGAACTAGAAAGTGTTAAAATCAGCAAAGCAAATATTGCTATTCTTATCATGGCTTGTTTTTGTTAAGGCTATTGTAACTCCTTTTGCTTTTTAAGCCA
>CAZQEZ010000283.1:0-3165 GCA_964592475.1 uncultured Roseivirgaceae bacterium | reverse complement strand
CACCGAAATCACCATAGACAATCCTGAATTGTGGACACCGGAACGCCCACGGTTGTATAAATTGAAAGCTACTTTGTTAAATGATAAACACCAGGCTGTTGATGATTTTGTGGTTACTACCGGCATCAGAACTATTTCACAGGAAGGGGGTACCTTCAGGTTGAATGGTAAACCGGCCATGATGAATGGCGCTTTACTTTTTGGCTATAAATCTCCCCTGGACAAAATAGCCCAATGGCTAAGGGCAGGTCCCCAGGAATGGCTGGTAAAGGAAATTTTGATGATCAAAAATATGAATGCCAATACCATACGCATGAGCATCCACCATGGTATGAAAGGCGGAGTAAATGATCCGCGATTAGCAGAAATAGGGGATCAGCTAGGGGTGATGTTTCAATGGACTACGGGCACCTGGGTGCGTACCGCCAGCCCCTGGATACTTGATTTTGAAGGTTTACCCAAATATGTGAAGCAAGTTCGCAACCACCCTTCCATCGTGATGTGGCAACCAGCAAACCATCCCAAATATGTCGATTTTGATACTGAAACCATTCCCTGGTATGAAAAGGTGTATGCCAATATTTACCCACATGATCCCAGCCGGTTAATAAATCCGGCGGCAAACATCACCCGCTCCAAAGGGAGAAACGATAAAGGCACGTTAGACAGGCAAGGCAATCAGGTGGAACCTGAACCCGTGTGGACGGCTCCGATGATCACCCGGGGAGACATGGATCATGCCACCGGGTACGGGGCCGAATGGAGCGTGCTGAGAATGTATCCCAATCCCCCCGATTGGAGTGGCGCGCAGGGATGGCGTGAGGCTGGTTATCGCACAGACTATCTCAACAGCCAGGAAAGAGCTTATTTCGATTTCGAGAATGAAGAATCGATTGGTCAACCAAACTGGAACCTGAGAAAAGGGAAGCCCAGTTACCAAATCAAATCTTACGAATTAAAATACGATGTTGGCTCCATTGGCCGGCAGTTGACTGTAGAGGAGTGGCAGGAAAGCCAGGCCTGGCAGGCTTTCAGTGCCTTTGAAGCTTATAAAAAGAAACGATGGCTGGATTATGATGGCCTGGCCTGGTGTACTCTTCATGGTGGAGGCAATACCGCAACTTACCAGAAGCCATTGATCGATTATTATGGTCATGCCAAACTTGCTTACCATGCGGTGAAAATGGCATTACAAAGCACCCTGGCCGGAAGTTATAATGTTGATATGGTATATGGTCCGGATGATCAGATTGAGCCGGTAATCATGCATTTGGGAGAGGAAAAAAATGTTGCAGTTAAAGTTACTGTCAAAGATTTACAAGGAAATGTTATTCTGGAAAAGAATTTTGATAACGTAGATTTGCAGGCAGGGCGAACAGTGAAAGAATTAAAACCATTTAAACCCAATGATCTTGAAGGATATTATTTTCTTTTATATGAAGTATTTGATAGATAATTGTAAAAGGTTTTAAACTTAAATTTCTAGCTAGTTTAGAATTTTTAATTTGGTCAGGTGAGTCAATTGTTACTACTTTTTTCAAATTCATCCAATCCTTCTTATATTTACAACCCAAACCCAAATTAGTAATTCTATGAAATTAGTCTGTCTTTTTTGTTGTACATTCCTATTTCTGGTTTCGTTTACCTCTACTCCTCCCAAGGGAAAAACTTCCCCTGAGAAGCCCAATTTTCTATTCATCATCAGCGACGACCAAAGCTGGGTACACAATGCATCCTATGGCGATCCGGTAGTGAAAACCCCTGAATTTGATCAAATAGCTTCCCAGGGCTTTTTATTCAACAATGCTTTTTGTGCTTCGCCTCATTGTTCGGTAAGTCGTGCAACTATCCTTACCGGTCTTAATCAGTGGCAACTGGAGGAGGCTGGTACCCACGGCAGTAATTTCCCCGCCCGGTTCCGGGTGGTGCCTGAAATTCTTCTGGAGCATGGCTATGCCATTGGCTATTGTGCCAAAGGCTGGAGCCCGGGTAAATGGGACATTACCGGGCGGAAAAGAAATCCGGCCGGAGACCGTTTTGATGAACACCAACTGGACTCCTTACCGGCCCAATTTCTCACCAATTCTGACCCTGTAAAAAATTTCAAGGATTTCCTGGCCCAAAAAAAACCCGATCAGCCATTCTGGTTTTGGTATGGCTCCATCGAGCCGCATGTGAAATATGAAAAAGGCATTGGCCTGAAAAGTGGCATCGATACAGCCGATATTCAATTGCCCGCATTTATTCCCAATCACCCGGATGCCAAAATAGAATTAGCAGATCACTATTTTGAAATTCAGTGGTTCGACCAGCAAGTGGGATGGCTGGTAAATGCATTAGAAGAGGAAGGGCTGGCAGAAAATACTGTGATCGTGGTTACTTCCGACAATGGGATCGTTTGGCCCCGGGCCAAACGTAGTCTTTATGAATGGGGCTCCCACATGCCGCTGGCAATCTACTGGCCCAAAATGAAAAATCAAGGCGCTAAACTCGACCGGCTTACCAGCTTTATCGATTTCGCCCCCACCTTTCTGGAACTGGCAGGGATTGCTGTACCGGAAGAGATGACCGGCCACAGCTTTGCTTCTTTGTTTACCCGGGCAGGCATCAGCACAGAAAATGATCCTGAGTTTGTACTCACTGGTTTTGAACGACATGACCACCGCCGGGAAGATAATCTCGGATATCCGATCCGGGCCATTCGCACTGGCCAATATTTGTTCATTAAAAACTATAAACCGGATCGCTGGCCGGAAGGGGATCCGCAACTGAATGAGTACGGGCAGGGTATCAATACAACTGAATCCAGTTGGACCAGTAATTACACCTATTTTGAGCCGGGCACTGAATTGTTCGACCTGGCTTTTGGCAAAAGACCGGTACAGGAGCTTTATGATATAATAAAAGATCCGGAATGCATGAACAACCTGGCCGCGGATGAAAATTTTAAAAACATAGCCGACTCTCTTCATCAGGTGTTACAGAATGAATTAATAGCCCAGGGAGACCCACGGGAATTGGGATACGGAGATATTTTTGAAAGCTATCCACGCCATGGACCCATGAAGGATTATCTGCCCGGGTTCAAAGAGAGGGGAGTTTATAATCCGAAGTATCATGTACACCCTTAAATAGGCATGGTGAAAAGGTTGCTACGGGACGGTT
>CAZQEZ010000282.1:0-3171 GCA_964592475.1 uncultured Roseivirgaceae bacterium | reverse complement strand
ACTCCGTTTTTCTGGGCAATGTAGGTGCTTGTTTCGATCGCTATTGCCCTGCTTAGATTCTGAATCGCTGATGGCTATACAGTTTCCCAAAATATACCTGGCAGTGGACAATTGCTTTGCTGCCAAAAGATGGACCCGCCCGGTCGATTGGTTACAGCTAGTAAAGGACTGGGGTGTGAATTTCGTGGAGGCAAGCGCCGACAATGAATGTGACCCGTTGTATACCACCGCGGAATATTTGCAGCAATGGCTGGAGACTGTGGCTGAAGAAGCTGACAAGCGGCAAATGAAAATTGCCAACTTCTATTCCGGGCATGGTACCTACAGCATCATTGGCCTGGCGCACTACGATAATAGGGTAAGAAATCACATCCGAGACAATTGGCTCAAAACAATGATTGATTCTGCAGCGAACTTGGATACAGGTTTTGGTTTTTTCTGTCATGCTTTCGATCAGTCCATATTAAATAGCCAGGAGGAATACCAAAAGGCCTATTTTAATCTGATTACAGATTTACAGGACCTGGCTTTTTATGCCTTTGAAAATGGATTGAAGAGTATCGGACTGGAGCAAATGTATACCCCGCACCAGGTTCCCTGGACCATTGATGGAACTCGTCAATTATTGCAGGAAGTTTCTTCTGCAGTTTCTCCTTTTTTCATTACCCTCGATGTGGGTCATCAATCTGGCCAGCATAAATTTCAGTGGCCGGAAAAGCAATATTTACTAGATCTGGTAAAGAAAGTCCGTACGGGGGCCGATACTTCTGAAGCTTGGCTGGGCTCTGCCAAAGCCTATGATAAATTGCACGGCGGTATTGAAGAAAATTTGGCAGATGGAGAGATTATACAGCTATTGATGAATGACATCATTCTTCATCCTTACCTATTCGCTCAAGCCAAAGATACGGATACTTATGCCTGGCTGGAAGCGTTGGGTTGCTACTCGCCTATTGTTCATTTGCAGCAAACAGATGGTAAAACATCAGCCCACTGGCCCTTTACAGAAGAAAATAATCAAAAAGGAATTGTCGAACCGGAAAAGGTTTTGCAGGCACTTTATCAGTCGTACTTGCAAAACAAGGGTAGCGATTTACCACAGTGCCAGGAAATATTTCTTTCCCTGGAAGTATTTGCTAAAACCGCGGACATTCCCATGGATATTTTGCGAAAAATGGAGCAGAGTGTGGTTTACTGGCGAAAACATATTCCGGAAGATGGCTTGACTTTGGATGAAATAATTCAACAAATCCAATCCAATTAATGGGGAGTTCAAAGAAAGGTGGCCATTTTTTAAATCAGGAGAATTATTGTCTTAAATTTATTCCTGAAAAAATTAAATAAATAGCAAATACATAAAATCAGAAGCAAATTATGATGCGGATTATTATCATTCTTTTATCTATTTTCTTCCCTTTACTCCTTAGTGCTCAGCAAAAAGAAGTAACTGAAAAGTTGAACGTGGTATTTATATTAGCCGATGATCTTGGCTGGCGCGATTTGAGTTGCCAGGGAAGTAAATATTATAATACTCCCAATATCGATGAATTAGCTGCTCAAGGCGTTCGTTTTACTCGTGCTTATGCTTCCAGCGCGGTTTGTTCTCCCACCCGTTCCAGCATACTTACCGGGATGAGCCCGGCACGTACTCACATTACCGACTGGATACCGGGAGGCTTGTTTCGTCCTGCTGATGCCAAAACCAGTGAACCGGACTGGCAAAAATTTATTCCCGCGGGGGTTACTACTTTACCAGAAATGTTCAGGCAAGCCGGTTACCGTACCGTTCATATTGGCAAATGGCACCTGGGCAATGAAGACAATCATTCCACCCCCACAGATAATGGTTATGAAACGGATATTGCCAGCCTAGGTAAACATCCGCTGGGCGGAGGGGCTCCGCGTACCTATTTCTCGCCCTATGGTTTTCCTGAGCAGATTGAAAATGGTCCTGAAGGTGAGTACCTGCCGGAAAAACTGGCCAAAGAGGCGGTCAATCAAATTAAACTAAAGGATGACCGTCCACTATTCCTGATGCTCTCGCACTACCTTGTACACACGCCTTTGCAAGCCAAACCCGAAATAGTTGAAAAATGGAAAAATGTTCCGGTAGACGGTGGTCAGAATAATCCGGTTTATGCCTCGATGGTGGTAAGTCTGGATAATAGCGTGGGACAAGTAATGCAGGCCCTGCGGGAAACCGGAAAGTTGAAAAATACGCTTATCATTTTTACTTCGGATAATGGTGGTCTGGAAATAACCGGGCCTTATGATGGCACCGATAACGATCCACTCAAAGGCCAAAAAGGTCAATATCACGAGGGCGGAATTCGTATACCTTTAATCGTTAAATGGCCTGGGGTGACCAAAGCCAGTACCACTGTAGACCAGAAAGTAATAACCACCGATTTGCTGCCAACTTTAGCCACCGTCATTGAGGCCGAATTACCGCCAAACCTGGATGGTATAAATTTTAAAGAAGTTTTTGCTGGTAAATCTTTGCCACGGCGCGATTTATTCTGGCATTATCCGCATTATCATATTGCTTTGGGCAATGTGCGGCCTTACAGTATTGTACAAAGTGATGATTGGAAACTGGTCGAAAATCTTGAAGATGGTAAGCTGAAATTGTATAACTTGAAAAATGACCCTTATGAAATTTGGGAAATTTCGGCAGAGCATCCGGAGGTGGTGAAAGAATTACAATTGAAATTGAACCATTGGCGCAAAGAAGTGAATGCGCAAATGCCGGAAAAGATTCAAAATGGAAAGATGGATATAAAGCACTGAATCAACTAAAAATTGGCTCTATATGATTTATTGTGGAATATCCTTATTAGTAAATACAAGAAGACTTGAAATAATATTAAAATATTTCAATTTCATATATTTTAGACTTTACTGTTCTGAACCTAAAGTAGGGATTGAATTAGATGGAAGTGTTCATAAAGTATCAAATCAAAAATCATATGATTTTGCTAGAGATAAGGAAATAAATGCAAGGTATGGAATACGAATAATTCGTTTTTGGAATGGCGAAGTAAAGAATCATCTTGAAATAGTTCTTGAAAAGATTTTAAGATTTATTAGAAATAAAATACAGATTAACTTCCTCACCCCCGGTTCGCTGAAGCGAACCTTCCCCCTCTCCAAATGGAGAGGGGGCCAGGG
>CAZQEZ010000281.1:0-3201 GCA_964592475.1 uncultured Roseivirgaceae bacterium | reverse complement strand
CGCAAAGGAGATTATAAACTGGTAGCCCTGCAACCTGGTCAGCAACCTGAGTTTGAGTTGTTCAACCTGAAAGAAGACCCCTATGAAAAAAATGATTTAAGGGAACAACAACCAGAAGAATTTTCGGAATTGAAAAACAAATTGGATCAATGGTACCTTGAACTATTAAAAGGTGAAAACTTGAAAATCCTGCCTATGTACGTGGGCACTGAAGAAGAAAACCCTGTACGTCTTTCCCGGCATGAAAAGGTGACCAGCTATGCCAGTGGTTGGTTCAGTAAAAATTATTTGGGGTACTATCTTTTGCAGGTAGCTAATCAAGGCATTTATGATATAAAGTTGAGTTTTAGAGACACCATTCAAAATCCTGGTAAAATTGAAATGAAGATAGGAGCTATCGGCCGGGAATATGCCATAGAAAATGTGCCAGTGACTGAATTTACATTTGAAAATATTCAGATTCCTGAGGGTGAACAGGTATTGCAAACTTGGTTTCAGAACAAGAATGAAGTGATTTCTCCGTTTTATGTGGAGATTGAGAAGAGGTGAAAAATTGGCTCGCAGAGACGCAGAGGCGCAAAGAGTAATAAATAACCGGTCGGGCCGATATTTAAGGTAGTTGGTCTATGAACCGGCAGGGCAATGAAAGAATTGAAAGTAGCTTATTATGCGGCGGTCCGGTCGGTCAAGATAGCCAGAATATTCGCACCAGGCACATAGAACTGTTGCACGCAAGATGCAAAGCTTATAGAAAACAATATACCTTAGCGGGTTGGCTTCTTAGCGTGAAACTTGAAATGTGAGAATCTAATTAATTAGTAGAAATATGATACAAAATCAAAAATATGAAATACTTAGCCAGTAACACATTAACTTTAATAGTAATTATTAGCCTATTTTCTTGTAGTGGAAATGAGAAAAACGGATTTACTACTTATCTCGATTCAGCAGCTTTTGACCTCATTGTAAACCTTTACGGTCCGCCCTACAGAAACGTTTCTTTTGGCAAAGATACGCTGCAGATAAAGGACCAGACTTTTACCCGTGGTCTGGGCACTCATGCACCGGCTGAATTAAACATCAATCTGAATGGCCAAGCCACCTATTTTTCAGCCATGGTGGGAATCGACCATGAAATTACCAAGCTCTGGGATGCTGAGCAACGGGAAAAGATAGAAAATTTTCCTAAATATGTTTACGATAACAAGGCAGATCATTACGACAGTACAGCAGGAGGAACAGTGATTTTTAGAGTATTGGTAGATGATGAAGTTGCTTTCGAAAGTGAATTGATACACTACAACGACCCCCCGCAACCGGTAGAAGTAGACCTGACCGGAGCTGAAAAGCTGACTTTAATTGCCGACCCCACTGATGATGGCAGCTATGCTGACCACATCAACTGGGCCAATGCCAGCATTACATGGAAGAAAAAACCTGAAGCACCGGTAACTATTTACAACTACCCGGACGATGTGCTGGTAAACCATATTGGCTTTTTACCCCAATCATTCAAAACCTGCTATACCTATGGCACTGAGCAAATCCGGTTTAACCTGATGGAAAGCAGTACCGGAAATTCCGTTTTCAGTGGTACCATGCTGCCTGATTCAGGAGCTTTGGGTACCTACCTGGTGGGAGATTTTTCGGATTTCAATAAAACAGGTAATTATTATGTACAGATAGGTGATCGTAAGTCGGAGAAATTCAGTATTGCCGAAGATGTATACCTGCAGGCACTACAGGCGAATGTCAATTACATCAACCAGCAACGCAGTGGTGATACCACTGCCGGCTGGGCCAAAGGTCAGCACCTGGACGATGGTATACGGCAGGATAACCGGCGCCACCAGGACGTAACCGGAGGTTGGTACGATGCCAATGACCTGCGTAAGCCGATGAGGGGCAATTCATTATTACTACTGGCTTTGGCTACCATCGCCGAACATGATTTCCCCACCTTTAATAAAATGGCACTGCTGGAAGAAATGCAATGGGGCAACAAATTCCTGCTGGCCATGCAGGAGCCGAAAGGTTACGTGATGAGCTACATTGGCTCCACCAAAGATGGCATGATGGAAAACCGCTGGTCGGATAATATCATTGGTAATGAAGATGACCGCACCATACTCACCAATCCCGCTGATGCCAGCCATCAGATGATCTTTGCCTTGGCCAATGCCAAAATTGCCCGGCTCTACCAGAAGGAAGCGGCTGACTATACCAACACCTGCCTTACTGCTGCAGAAAAAGCCTGGTCCTGGACCACTAAAAATCAGGAACTGAATGAACCTGATATTTTAGGTATTGCCATCAGTGCCGCGGTTGAATTATTTAAAGCCAGTGGAAACGAAAAATATAAAGAGCAGGCGGTGAAGTTTACAGAAGAGTTGCTGGCTATGCAAAAAGAAGGTGATGAATACCTGAAAAACCATTTCTTCACATTTGGCGAAAAAGCCAAAACCTATGGCGGCCGATGGATCATGCTGGGACTGCGTAATTTTATTCTGGCTTATCCTGACCATGAATTGAAACCTGAAGTAGAAAATTCATTGCAGCAATTTGTTGAAGGTTATTACCTGCCATTGACTCAACTGAACAGCTTCAGTATCATTCCCTGGATATTTGCTACCGAATCGCTGGGCAGCGGTAAGCAATTAGGTCCTTACCATTACCGCAATTTCCTGCATGTGGGCATGAATCAACATTTGTCTTCCAAAGGAGTGGTTATGAATGCGGCCTACGATGTTACTCAAAAACCTGATTACCTGAAAATTGCGCAAAAACAGCTTGACTGGATCTATGGAGCCAATCCTTTCAATGCCAGTTCGGTTACCGGTATGGGTTACAACCAGCCGGCTTTGTTCAAGACATTGCCGGTGGAGTTCAGCCCTTACACACCTGAATTAAAAGGCGGTGTGATGACAGGCATCGGCAGCAATCCGGAGGACAAAATTGCCTTTTTCCCCGGCTACTGGTGGACCACCGAATATTGGTCGCCCTCGGTTACTTACACTATGCTGCTAACGATCATGCTGCAAGAGAATTATGAACGAAAAAATTAATTGACTCAAGACTTTAAAATATAATCATTGAGTCCACCGCCAGCGGGTGCAAGCTGGTGGATGAAAATGGAGCGTTATTTATAAACTTATTTTATTTTTATTTTACTCCTCCCTTTCAAATTGAAACATCCAATCA
>CAZQEZ010000280.1:0-3224 GCA_964592475.1 uncultured Roseivirgaceae bacterium | reverse complement strand
CAAAAATGATTGTATAGATAAGAGAAAGAAATACCCAATATTTGATATTGAGATGTAAAGCGCCAAACCTGCTCCAGCAAAGGACGTAATGATAAACAAGATGGCGATTGAAAGATGAAATATACCCCATAAAAAAATACCGGCCACTCGGTCGGTATTTTTATTCATAGTTATTAAGCTAATTTTTTTAAAAGTAGGTGTGACAGCGCTTAGAATAAGGGATACGGAAGTTAAGCACAAACTCGTGTGATCCGTTAGAGTACCTACCAATATCAGTGTTAGTCAGGTCGTATGCATATCCCAGACTCAGTTGATCACTTAGGTTAATGCTCATTAACCCGGTTAGTGCCATCTCTGAGCGATAAGAGAGACCTACTGTAAGAATATCTTTAATGACTAGGTTGGTATTAAGGTCAATACCTGTGGCATTACCTTCCTGTATACGAAACAGCGCAGAAGGAACTAATTTCAGATCCTGGTTCAGGTCTAGCACTACGCCGGTTGTCAACATGTAGTAACGTGCTTCCTGGGCCTGTGCCATCGCTTCAGTAGTACCTTCCAGTTGGTTATTGACCAGGTAAGGCACGGAGAAACCCGCGAAGAAACGGTCGTTGCTAAAGTAAGCACCTGCACCAAAATTAGGGTTGAAATCACTGCGGACACCGCTCATCATAGCATCACGCTCGCTTCTGAGATTAAGTCTGGAAAAGTCAGAGTTAAGACGGCTGAAACCTCCCTGAAGACCCAGTGATAGTACGCCAGCTTTGGTCTCGATCTTATAAGCGTATACCAGGTAGAGGCGATTATCAGTATGAATACCGATCTGATCACTGCTAGCCATCAAACCGACACCAATATTTTTCTTTTTTAGGTATTTGTGAGCGCTGAAAGCACTGGTGGTAGGAGCACCTTCAAAGTTCTCCCACTGTCTGCGGTGAACAGCGGTCACGTCAAGTTGGTCCTGGCTACCAGCATATGCAGGATTGATAGCCAGTCGGTTGAACATAAAGTTAGAGTATATAGAACTTTGCTGGGCTTCAGCTTCCCATGAAACCGCCACCAATGAGATGGCTAACAAAGTCTTTATGAATTTTTGGATACTTGATAATGCCTTCATGGCGATAACTTTTAACTAATCAATGCTTAATAACTAAATAATATAATAATCATACATTGTATGATTATATCAATTTATTAATTCAAATATAAGTAATTAATATTAGAAAAATAAAATTAAATATAAATTATTTCATATGTAAGATTTTAAGCTTTCAGCGCGCTTTTTTAATTATTTAGCAATTTTTTTTAATTATACTACCTTAATATTACTCGGCCTCAGTGCAGAATAGTGTTAGAAAAAGTATCAAAGAAGTGAATACAGGTAGATATTGTATGTTTTATTGTTGCGGAAAGGTCAGAAACTTACATACAGTGTTTGGCTACCATAGATTTAAAAAAATCCGGATATTTTTTTACATCTTCTTTTTCTCAGAATCATCACCTATGAATATTCTGATTAGCTGGTCTTTTTTCGTGCAAGAATTGATGACGGCACGCACATTTTCCTGTTTCATCCAGTAAAGTCTAGTACAAGTTTTATATGTACCGACACCGTTATTTCCATACATTTTCAATCCTGCTAAATATCTGGCAGTAAATAGTCGTCTTTAAAAAAGGGTCACATTTGTATGGATCGTTTTGGTTATTGGCCAAGGCTTCTGCTGAGCCCGTGAAAGAATACTGCGAGCAAAAAGCGGAACTTACCTTTCAGGATTACCCTGATCTGATCGCACCACTTGCTGAAGTCAAGTCATAAATGCAACTTTTTCTAGGCCCCTACTTTATCTGGATTTTCAAATTAGATGGTAAGTCTAATCAATCGTTGCTTAAGAATGCTGGGCAAGGGATCGCTTTGGTATTCTTCTTTGGCTTGCGGTGATTAGGATTATGAAAATGGTAAGCTAGCGATATTTCATGGGCACCACCGGCAGCTGGACCTATTGAAGAAATGCTAATATCGTAACTGTAACCAAATTCAATCTTGTTGAATTTCATACCTAGCATAAATATAAGTGCATCCTGTTGTACAAGTTGCTGCTCAGGATTTTCCATTTTAGGCATTCCTCGGTACCAGAAGCCAACCATTACTGGCTCGTAATTGAAATTAACTCCCACGTCAAGTTGAGTAAATTCGCCTTGATTCTTAAGAATAAAAGATGGTACTACGCTCGGTATTATACTTTTGCTAAAGGGACCGTTATACAGCTTAAACTTGGCTCCGCCGTGTATTGATGTTTTCATACTTAGTCTACTACTACTGCCAATCATACTCAGATTGGGCTCATTCATATGATAAGCTGATACACCTAACCAAACATTCTTGTTGTATAATAGTAGCCCAGACCCAAAGTCAAAGTAATTTGCATCCCTGACAGAGAATAATAAGGGGTCATTAGATTCCAAATTAGCATTACCGTAAGATAATTGGTCTAGCATTACCACTTCATCACGATTAATGCCACGCGTACCGTAGGCAAAATGTAAGCCTGGGGTTAGTATCCATTTGCTGGTAAGTGGGATTTTGTAAGAGTAAGTCATACCTACGGTTGTAGTTCCCATTCCTACAGAGCCTGCTCGATCAGCAGTTGCAATAAAACCGAACCCACTTCTCGCATCATTCATATTATAATCGTAAGAAAAAGCATACGTAACATAACCATTTGCCATATTGGTCCACTGGTTACGATAATTTGCTACAAATCGGTGTTCCTTAGTTGTACCTGTAAATGCAGGATTTAAGTATAGTGGAGCTGAATAGAATTGACTGAACTGTGGATCCTGGGCGAAAGCATGATCCTGAGAGAACACATGAATGATGAAAATACACATTGACAGTTTGCCCATTACACTAACCATGGTCTGGCTGACTATCCTGAAATCTATATCTATGAACTTTAATACTATAAATACTACATTTTTCATTTCAACAGTGCTTGCGTATAAATATTTATTAATATATTACAAATAAATATAAAAATAATATAATTTCAAAATTCTTACACGAGAAATTTTTGACGCACTTTCAGAGAAAAGAGTTTAGATCAACGGTTTCTGTTAAACCTATGATCAGATGGCATTATTTAACGCTCTTTTAGAAAGTTTTACTTCCTGCTACCTGGGTGGATTTACATTTAGCAACTGTAGGACATCGTAAACTTGCATTA
>CAZQEZ010000279.1:0-3413 GCA_964592475.1 uncultured Roseivirgaceae bacterium | reverse complement strand
CTGTTTTTCAAAATTCCGAAGTGCGACTTACTTTCACCCGATCTGAAAACCACCAAAATACTTTCATGCGGTGCCAATGATAATGGCAGCGGAATCCATTTTCTTCCTGCATTCCAGCTGCTGGCAGTATTCAAACCTACTTCCATTTCCAGTTTTTCAGCTTCTTCAACAGCAAATTTTATGGACTCTAAAGATTCGTCACTCAAAAAAGCAGGACCTGACTCTACAATGCCAGTTTGCCGGACACCAATTTCAAAAATGGTAACACCTGCAATTCCGGTATCTTTTAGAGATTTTAATTCTTCTCTTAGACGTAACGTATCAACCTTGCCACCCAACCACCAATGGTACACAATTGGCTGAGCCGATATTGGTGGATTTTTAAAACCCTGAGAAAAAGTGTTATATGTACTCTCAGTTTGGCCAAAAACAAAAGGATAAAATCCCAACATATTTATGGCAAAAAGTAGAATGTAAAACTTATTTTTCATAATTAAAAAAAATATTATTTTTTTGGAATGGAATTAAAATTGATGTCCCGCTTTTCTTTCAGGCATTTTGGCACTAATTGCTTTTCGCCAATTTTGCAGCATTTCTAATAATTCTTTTGCCTTTTCCGGTTGAGAAAATTTTAAATCATCACTTTCGGAAATATCTTCTTCCAGGTTGAAAAGTTCTGTTTTTCCGGTTTCATAATCTTCTACCAGCTTCCATTGGCCATCTCTCACTGCTCCGGCGGGATAGCCATTCTGACCACTGAAATGTGGAAAATGAAAATAAATGGGACCCCTACGAAAATGTTCCTCCGGACTATTGATGGTAGATAAAAAACTTTGCCCGTCCAGGTTATCGGGTAAATTTTTCTTACCAATTAACTCCATTATCGTTGGTAAAAAGTCCTCAATTACCAGGTAATTATTATTTTTTACTCCTGCTGTTATTTTACCTTTCCAATACATGATCAGCGGCACCCTAATGCCTCCTTCGTACACATGGCCTTTCCATTTTCGCAGTGGTTCCATGTTGGTAGGACGGTAAGCCATCTGTTCCATGCCTACTCCTCCGTTGTCCGATTTAAATATCACAAGTGTATTTTCCAACATACCTTTAGCCTCTAATGCAGCTAATATACGCCCGATTCCTTCATCCATACTTTCCACCATGGTGGCATAGTAGGGGTTGAAATCTTCCTCAAATTTCCTTAACTTAAACATGTATTTACCAACTTTCTCGGCCTTGGGCACTATTAAAAGATGCGGTGCAGAATAGGACATGTATAAAAAGAAAGGTTTATTATCTTTTTGCTTCCGAATAAATTCTATTGCGTAATCGCTCAGCTTATCAGTTAAATATTCAGTACCATTATCTACAAATATTTCTTTACCCTGGCTTGAGATGCTGTAATTATAATAATCGAGACCATTTTTACTAATGACCCGGTCGTATTCAAAGCCTTGACCATGCGGTAAAGTCGAATCATCGTCTCCCAAATGCCATTTTCCTATCATGCCAGTAACATAATTATTTCTTTTTAATATTTCGGCCAGAGTAATTTCTGTAGAGGGCAGAAATTCAGCTACTTTGGGAGGCTCCACCGGAGAATTCTTATCTCGCCGGTTGAGACCAACCGCGGTGGTTATGCCCAATCGGGCCGGATGCTTTCCGGTCATCAGAGCCGCCCGGGATGGACTACAAGCTGGATGTGCATAAGCTTGGGAGAAAAGCATTCCATCGGCCGCCATTTTATCAAGCACCGGCGTCTCGATGAAAGGATTACCATAGCAACCCAAATCCTTATATCCTAAATCATCTGCCAGAATGAAAATGATGTTGGGCTTATTTTGAGCTGATAAAAGGAATGGGCAAAAGAAAAAAAATATAATTATTCTAAAGGTGTTCATAAGTTGTTTTTTTAGTTATTTATATTGTTTTCTATTTACAATTGTAAATTTTCAACATGTTCATGCTTTTCCTCCTGATATTTTTTGGGTGTTAGAAAATAAAGTAAATAAATTCCGCCTAAGGAAATGACACTATTAATGACTAAAATTCCATATCCAAACCATTGCTCTGTGGCAAAATCGATAATGAGACTAATTATGGGTGCTGCAATCGCCACCAAAGGAAGCCATTGGTCTTTCACTACCTTTTTATCAAAAATGCCAAAAGCAAAAAGACCAACCAACGGACCATAGATAAAACCCGAAGTTCTGATAAATGCAGCCAGCACATTTTCGTTATTGACAGCATTAAAAATCAGGATAATTATAAAAATTAAAATTGTAAAACCAAAATGCACCCCTTGTCTCAATCTTGTATTGTCATTTTTATCATTATCAAAATTAAGCACATCCACGCAAAAGGAGGTGGTAAGGCCAGTAAGTGACGAATCGGCAGAAGAGTAAGCGGCCGCAGCTATACCAACAAGGAAAAAGGTGCCAGTGACTATACCCAGGTTATTCAGAGCCAACACCGGATAAATACTGTCCGTTTCTGCAGGTAAAAATATTCCCTCCTTTGCACTGAAAACATGTAACGCTCCGCCCATGAAGAGAAAAAGCATATTAACAAAAACGAGCACCAAGGCCAATGTAACGATATTTTTTTGCGATGACTGTAAATTGCGGCAGGTGAGATGCTTTTGCATTACTGATTGATCCAGGCCATTGGTCATAATGGTAAGCAGAGCACCGGCAAATAATAACTTGAAGAAATTTTGTTCACTATCCAGGTTCCAGTAAAAAACTTTGGCCAGGTTACTTTCCTTCATTTGCTGGTAAAGTTCACCCACGGAAGCATCCATCTGTTGGCTGATGGACCAAATACTAAGGATTACCGCCAGCAGTAAAAAAGTTGTTTGCAATGTATCGGTAATGATCACAGTTTGAATGCCACCCCGATAGGTATAAAGCCAGATGAGCAATAGCGTGACCAGCACCGTGAGTTCGAAAGGTAATCCAAGCCGATTGAAAAGCAGTAATTGCAGCACATGGGCCATTAAAAACAGCTTGAAAGACGCGGTAGCTACCTGGGCTAGCAGAAAGAAAATGGCACCGGTTTTATGAGTATAATTCCCAAAACGCATTTTTAAAAATGAATAAATAGAAACTGCCTTGATACGGTAAAATATTGGCACCAGCACGAATGCAACCACCAATAAACCCAGGGCGAAACCAATTACCATTTGTAAATAAGAAAATTGTGTGGCTGCTACCTGGCCCGGAACAGAAATAAAAGTAATCCCGGAGATGGCGACTCCGATCATGCCATAGGCCACCAATGGCCAGGGTGCATCGCGATTGGCGATAAAAAACGTACTGGAATCAGCCTTTTTTACACTTAGCCTGGCAATGATAAATAGAAGGCCAAAGTAAGTTATAATTACAAGTAGTACATATCCTGTCGTCATTTTA
>CAZQEZ010000278.1:0-3454 GCA_964592475.1 uncultured Roseivirgaceae bacterium | reverse complement strand
AAAAAGCTAAGCGTTTAAAACTGAGAATTTCATCATTCACCCACTCCCATTTTTTATTACCTGAATAATTAATTTAGGTAATAATGTCAGTTTAATCCAACATGACCATTGATTTCGAGCCTTCATAAGTCTTAAGTTGACGGCTATGCCCTGGCTCCTTCTCCATCCGCTAGTTGTTCCGCCAAAAGTCGGACAAGCGGACAAGTAATGGAGAGGCGGAAAGTCTGCTTCAGCGAACCGGGGTGAGGAGTTTTCGACATTTTCAAGTAAATTTATTATGCTTTATACTTTAGTATAATTATTTGCACTTCTTAAGCTCTTTTCTTTCGCACCCCCTGGCCGGAGAAAGAGGGTGGTGAAATAGCAGAAATCTTAGCTTTAAACCCACTAAACATCGAATTAATTATGTAAAAAAAGATTGTGAAAATAATACAATAACAAACAATAAGCAAAATTCAACTATCCACACAATTTCACATACACATTGGCCCCTCACAAAAGAGGAGTCAATGCTATTTTAATTTTTAAAGTTGCTAAACTTCAGTTAATGACTTATTCTACGGCTCCTTGCCAACCCATCATACCACCTACCAGGTTATGCACTTTTGTAAAACCCATTTTACTCATTTGTCCACTGGCAGAACCGCTTCTGCCACCACTACGGCATATCACGTAATAGTCTTTTGATTTATCCATTTTCTCCATTTTACTGGAAAAAGACGGATCCATCACGTTGATGTTTTTTGCTCCTGGTATGTGGCCTTCGGCAAATTCTCCGGGAGAACGTACATCTAGGATTACGTAGTCGCCTTTACTTTGATTTTTAATTTTATCTTCAAGTTCGTTGCAATACAAGTCATTGTAAGGTTTAGCTGATGAAAACATATCGAAAATTCCCATTTTTAGTTATTTAATAATTTGATATAATAGTTGATTTTTTTAGATTATTTAAATTGACAATGAATCCAATTTTTCCTGTCTTAGTTGATTAGGGCACTTACCGGCAATTAATTCCAGCTTATCTTCTTCACGCAGTGCATTGAATCCGCCATACACATTTTTTACATTATAAATACCATAACTTTTCAAAATAGAAGCAGCAATCATAGAACGATACCCACCGGCACAGAAGAGCACATATTCCTGCTTGTTGTCAATTTGCCCTAAGTTGTCACGCAAATCTTTCAAAGGAATGTTAAGCGTGTCTTTCACATGCTCTGTCTGGGTTTCAGTATTGTTACGTACATCCAACGTGGGCGTGCCATTTGCCACCAGGCGGCTAGCTTCGGCTGTAGAAATTGACACCACTTTTTCCAATTTTTTACCGGCATTTTCCCAGCTTTTTACGCCTCCTTCCAGGTAGCCTTTTACATTTTCAAAACCCACCCGAGCCAGTCTGAGTACAGACTCTTCTTCTTTACCAGGTTCGGTAACTAAAACCATGGGCTGACCAAAATTAATTAAAGTGCCTACCCAAACAGCGTACTGACCATCGAGGCCAATGTTGAGTGAATTGGGTAGTGAACCTTTTTCATAAATATCCTGATGTCTGGTATCTAAAATTAATGCGCCCGCTGCTACTTCATTTTCAAAAGATGTAACATCAAGTGCTTTCAAGTTGCGCTGCATTAATTCATTAATGTTGCTATAACCAGCCTTGTTGATGCGTGCATTTTCAGGAAAATAAGGAGGTGGATCACTGAGTCCATCAGTAACAGCCTCTACAAATTGTGCTTTACTCATTGGCTGCAACGCGTAATTAAAGCGCTTTTGCTCCCCTAAAGTAGAGGTAGTTTCTTTGCTCATATTTTTTCCGCATTGCGAACCGGCACCGTGGCCAGGATAAACAATTACCTCATCAGGCAGCGGTAATATTTTTTGTTGCAAAGAGTCGAAAAGGTGACCCGCCAGATCTTCACGGGTAAGATTAGTTTTCACGGCAAGGTCAGGGCGTCCTACATCGCCAATAAAAAGAGTATCGCCGGTAAAAATGGCGTTTTCTTTGCCCTCTTCATCAATTAATAGAAATGTGGTTGACTCCATGGTATGACCAGGGGTATGTAGAACTTTTATTTGAATGTTACCAATATTGAAAAGCTCGCCATTGCTGGCCACGTAAGCAGAGTAAGAAGGTTGCGCCTTGGGACCAAACACGATGGTAGCATCAGCTTCCCTGGCCAAATCGATATGACCTGAGACAAAATCGGCATGAAAGTGCGTTTCAAATACATATTTAATCTTAGCATTCCTTTCTTTGGACAAAGCCAAATATGGTGCAGTTTCTCTCAACGGATCAATGATAGCAGCCTCTCCATTGGATTCAATGTAATAAGCGGCTTCAGCTAAACAACCAGTGTATAATTGCTCTACGTACATATTTTTCGTGTTATAATAGTAAAAATTGATTTTCTAAATAAGTATACATTGCAAATATACGAAACATATTAATATATGTTACTTTATTCATATGTATTTTTATAATTTTTTTGAGTAGCCTACATTTACTTAAAAAATTGAAACGTGCATGGGAAGCTTACTGACAAGAATTAGGCACAGTTTTATTTTGAATCGCGTACTTTTTGCTTAGCCACATTTTTGGGCAAAACGATAGGCTCCCAAACTTTAAAACTGTAGATAGTATGATCTTCCGGATTGTCGTCAGCCTCAAGTTTATTACCTGAAAAAGCTAGTAATGCCCCCAGCCCTAGCGACCCCAGCCCAACCAAGAGCGGTGTAGCAGAATAGTCATTCTCAGCAAAATCAAGACTACCACCTACCATAATAGCTCCAACAATGCCAAGCCCGAAACCTGTCAATTTCAATGGCCAAGCGGCAGCATTCCGGGCTTTAAAAGCTACTTTTTCAGAAATAATTACTTCTATGTCCGCGATAGGCACCACTGATTCGTTCACTTCAACGGCATCTTCGTATATGCAGCTGATCTTGCCATCAAATGTTTGGTATCGGGTAATGACCTCTACCGGATGGTTTTTGGCGAATGCCGCCATGGTTCCTGTTTCCTTATGGTTGAGTAAAAGAGCCAGGTTGCTGCTGCACTGCGCATGTGCCAAATTCAAAGAAAAAAACAATAAGATGATTGTCAAATTATATTTCATGGATTTCATGGTACAAAATTAATTTTAGGCTTATGATATAACCAATCTTTTTATTAATGTGTTTTGCATGCATAAAATGTATACTCAGTACTTTTAAGAGTGAGGCAAGAAAATTAATATTTTTTTTTATAGGGTTCATCAAAAATAGATTTTCCCTTTTTTTCCTCCTTTTTATTTTTTT
Organism: uncultured Roseivirgaceae bacterium; assembly: GCA_964592475.1. Taxonomy (GTDB): domain Bacteria; phylum Bacteroidota; class Bacteroidia; order Cytophagales; family Cyclobacteriaceae; genus CAZQEZ01. The sequence continues at coordinate 157 of CAZQEZ010000278.1, read as the reverse complement.
TTAAAAGATTAATGGATTAAGGGGCACTCGTGACTCCCGTGCGCACGGGAAAGAAACAGACAGTGCGCCAACGGAACGGACATCCCGGTCGGGCCGATGGGGTATGGTAGAAAGACAGATTACCGATAAAGCTGTTGAAAGGTTGAAAAATTAAATT
>CAZQEZ010000277.1:0-3468 GCA_964592475.1 uncultured Roseivirgaceae bacterium | reverse complement strand
AAAAACACACAAACCTGGTGATAAATCTATTAGCAAAATGCAACTACAAGCGGCATGAAATCACCATTGTCTTTATTGATAATAGCCCAGCGTCCAATGCCATTGGTTTGATATTGATTTCTTACATTTTTTATGATTTCCCTGGTTTGTTCGATATGGGTGATTGGTTTATTGTCGAAGTATTTATGCACCTCCGGGTGGGAATCCATGGCAAATAATCCCGATTGGCAAATCATTATTGTAAAATGATTCGTTCAATTGTTTGTCCGTAGTTAGTTGCAATTTTCAATAGATACATCCCAGGATTAAGATTACCAATATCTATTTGATTGATATCTCCTTTTAACTCCACGAGTTTATTCCCGGTTACTGACCATATTTCAACCTGCTGAATAAGGTCAAAATTTTTGAAGTTGATAATTCCTGAAGTGGGATTAGGATATAGCATTTTAATATTTGGTATTTCAGTAATTGAGGTAAGAACATCTTCGCCGGATAATAGAAAACGCGCTTCAACTGGAAAGTGATCAGAAGTTGTGCTGTTATAGTCTGGAATAGAGAAGTAGGGGATTGCCACTCTTTCGGCGCCTAAAATATGGTCGTCGAATAAGTTACGATTAATTATCACGTGATCAATCATGCTTTTCCGACTGACAAAAGAACGCATTCCCGCTTCACTCAGCGGCATGGTAACCCCCAAATAGTTGGGCGAATCAGAAATAAACTTTACATAACTCGATTCACCATTATCGGGCACGGTGGGTTCATTTGTGGGCGCCACGGTACGCAAAATATCATCGTTAAAGTCTCCCATAATAATTACACTATTATCGGCATAATAATCCTGAAGTGAGTCGTAAAGTACTTCCACATCGTACCTTCTTAGTTGATATCGGGGGGTTGCAGAAGATTCACCGCCTCCGTTGGATCGGGCATGTATATTGATAAGGGTAAGTTCTCTTTTTTTACCATTAATTGTAGTTGAAATTTCCATGGCGAAAGGAAATCGGCCTCCTGCCCAAAACAAGTTTTTATTAGTTACCGGAAAATTTACCAGGTCGGTTTCGGTAATTTTTTCAAATAAGACCCTGGTATTCAAGGTATCCACGGTGGATTTTTTATACAGAAATGCAAGTTTTTGCGCTGAGCCAAAATCACCTGATCCCTGACTAAATGCAGGCGATAAAACACCAGCATATTCTTCCAATTCTGCTACCAAAAGGTTCCAGACAGGTATTGAAGTTATTTCCTGGAAGGCGTAAACATCGGCATCCAGTTCTTCAATCAATTGTCGCACCCTTCTTCTTTGCAAGTCAGTACTTGGTGTGGTGGCATTCGCAGGATCGCCAAACCATTCGATATTCCAGGTTACCACATCAAAAGTTGCGTCTTTACCAATAGATGTGTGGTTGAAGTAACCGAAAGTAGTGTCATTAATGCCATCGGTAGAGAGCGTAATACTACCTGCCTGCGCTAATACAGACTCATCTCCACTGGCTGTCATTCGGGTTTCAATGTTTAAAGTTCCTGATTCAGGAAAGTCTTTATTGGTTAAGGTCAATTCAGAACTAAAATTATCACCAATGGACATTTCTATACCTGGATCTGCAGTTAAAGTAAGTGGCGATGACAAGTTAGCCGCATTTAATGTCATTGGCCTTACATCTGAAGAGACACCAGGCGCTAAAACTCCAAAATGGTAGTCCTCTAATGACCAATTATTGGTGGTAATAATTGGTTCTGGAGCATTTTCGGTTGTATTAACGACAAAATTATCTACCATCCACTCAGCCGCGCCATTACTTTCGTTTACAGATTCATAAATTATGGCTAAAGATATATTTTCTGCTCCTGCAAATGAGGACAAATTAATTTCCCCTGTACTTTGCCAAACACCGGTTTCTGTAGGAAGTGAAGCTGGAAGTTCTGTCCAAGTAAAGGCTGCATCAGTAGGGTTGGCGGATCGGTCATAGTTTGTGGAGGCAAAAACTCTTAATACTGGTGTTCCATCAGCAAAAAATGAACGGGATTCAAAGCTAAAAACTAAAAATTCATCTTCAGGTATAGCATTAATAGGTAAGTTAGGACTAATCAGCCAGGTTCTATTTTCTTGAGCTGCGTTAGTAAATCCATTCATCCTGGCAGAATAGGGACTGTCCGACCTACGGTTATCAGAGGTTATTGTCCAGTTTTGTTCACCAAGCTCTTGAAATCTTTGCCAATCGGGCAGAGTGAATAAGTCGGGATTGTTGAAATCTTCTTCATAAGGAAAGCTATATATTTGCCCCTCTAGTTGAGCAGTTACCGAAATAGTCTGTGAAGGATCAAGATTAAATGAAATATTTCCTGCCACTTCACCGCTAGTAGCAGATGCAGGTGCGGTAAACCGAACAAATATTTGCTTATCATTTAACAGATCTGCCGGGTCTATTGTAAGTGTAGTGGCATAGGTTCCATTCGTTGCCTCTGAAAGCCCAAAATATCGGGAGGCACTTATTTGTAATACGGCATTAGTTTCCAATCCACTAATTATAAAAGACTCAGGATCAGAAAAACCATTTAAAGCGGTTGGAGTTGAAAAATTTAATGAATTCGTAGAAAGCTGTAGAGAAAGTGTTTCAAGCTCACCTGATATTCTAAGGTTATCGAAACGATTATTTCCGGTTTCTGAAGTGGCTCCATCTACCATGCAGCGAACACCCAATGACTCAACATTTTCATAGTCAGTAAGATTGATAGTGCGCAGTTCATATTCGGTAGTAATACCTGTAAAAACTTCAATTTGCACCCATTCGCCTCCATTTACGGAAGTAAACCAGGTTTGAGTCTGAAAACCAGAACCAGTTCCTCTTGTAGCATATGACAAGTTTAGGTTTTGATAGCCCCTGGTATCAATTTCAATTTGGAAATATTTTCCATTTTCTTTTTCACCTTGTGGCACAAAACTTCCACCTGATTCTACTGCATCAAAACCATCCTGATCTAAATCGGATCCGGCAAAAGAGGTAGCAGGACGTTCTCCATCAATGCTGAAGGTGAAACTCAAGGTGGCACTACCATGATTCGCAGGAATGGGATTAAACCAGGGAGCATTTCCCTCTGGTCGATCAGAGTGATTAAAATCCCATAAAGCAAGACTAGAGCGTTCTTGTGAATAGGCAAGTCGACAGGTGAAAATTAATAAAAGGAATGTTACAAAAAAATATTTTTTGAAATTGTTCAATGGTTGCATCATATTTTAATTAAATTGAAAAGTGTTTTATAATTCTATGTGCAATTGTGTGGATAATTGAATTTTAACTTGTTGGTTGTTATTACACTCTTTATCCATACAATTAAATGTTTAGTTGGCTTAAAGTTAAGATTTCTGCTATTTCACCACCCCTTTACTCCACCCCAAATACCCAAATAATGTTGATTTGTTTATTCGTTTATTTGTTTATTTGCTTTTGTTTTGACCCGAAATAA
>CAZQEZ010000276.1:0-3471 GCA_964592475.1 uncultured Roseivirgaceae bacterium | reverse complement strand
TCTGATGGAGTAATGCCGGAAAATATGCCCAATGCATTGGTCGAAAATCTTTGTATTTCTACACTATTATTTGATATTTCTACCCATACACCTCCTGCAGGTTCACCATTTTGTTTTTTTATCTTTCCCCGAATTCTGGTAGAACCGCTCATTACATCTACATTGGCCCAACTGAAATGACTCACCTCTCCCACATATTCATTCCCTTGCTTACTCGCTACACCTTCTTTTACCCAGTACCCTTTTTCATCATACGACCACAAATCAATGGTTGCCGGAGCGGTGGATAGTTGGGCACTGGCAATTGGGAATCGAATGGTGGCAGAACTTCCGTCGGCAATGTCTACTTTGTTACCGGCATCGTCTTCCATTTCTACGTTTACCATACCATAGGTAGTCAATATACCCGATTGTTCCCCGTCGGTACCGATCAGCATGCCAGGCATTTGATCCTCCATATCAGGATCGGTGGGGTCAATGTAGTTCATGCTAACCGTTACGGTACCAGTGTAAGCAGCGCCATTGGCCGAGAACGCGGTACCACTGAAATCTACTGTTACCCCTTCATTGGATACAGGGCCAGCACTACCTGCATTAAAACTACCCGCTGTATTACGGGTCAGCATCATGATCTTTACCTGATTATCACCTTCCACCGGGACAAAAGAGCGGGAAACATCGAAGTATCCCTGCTTTTTCACCGTGATGGTGCCGAAATCAGTAAAAGCGGGGGCATTTTGCAATACAAATACTCCCTGTACATTAGTAGTAGTGGATTTGCTACCTGCCAACACCTCGGCATCTGCCACAGGGTTGTTGTTTTCATCTACTACCATTCCTATTACATCTACATTGGTAGGAGTACCTACTTCCAGTTCAAAATCGGCTGGATCTAAAGCAGGTTCCACTTTGTCATCGCCACAACTTTGCAGCAAAAGAATAAAGCCAAGGCACAGCAGTGCCAGTAAGCCAATTATTTTTATTTTCATAGATTAAATATTTTGATGGATAATTAAAGAAGATTTTTTTTATAGTCTGTTTAGTTTTACTGAATAGATCTTTGTTCTATCAGCCACATAAAGTATTTGCTTTTCATTATCAATAGCTAATGCCGATATGTTATCAAATGAATCAGCAAATTGTGAATCAGGTGCTGTAAGATGTATAGGTTCTTCAGCACCATTTTCAAGAAAGTAAAGGTCTCCAGTATTAAGATCAGAAAAAAAGAAATTATTATTATTTGTCATTACAATTTCATCAATTGAATTTGAAAACGAACTATATATAGCATTCTCTCCTTTATATAAAGATGATCCCAATTTATAATAATAATCTCCATTAGCAGCTATAAAAAATCGTAATGTGCGTGGAAATGTCACTCTTCCGCGAGCAGTTTCTCTAACTTTGGTTTGATTAGAACCATCAAGATTACTCACATAGTAAGTATCATCATCATCATTTTCAAAAAAAATATTTATGTTTCCAGATGGTGATAAAGCAAATGTTTCAATTTCATCATCATTCAATTTTGGACGAGAAGAGGTGCTTAAATCATGAGCATATAGATCACTATAGTTATAAATATAGAGTAATTCGCTATTGGGAGAAAGCTCTACTTTTCCAATGCTAAAACTTGATGCGGTATAGTTATCAACCTCATTTACTGTATTATCACTTGTATTAATTTTTCTTAAATAATATCGTGTAGGAACTGACAAATCTGCGAGCAATAAAGTGTTATTTTTATAGCTCATATATGTTATTAAATAAAAATCTGCATCGGCTAAAGGATAATTTTCTTCACTGCCCACCTTTACCTGTTGGACATCTGTTCCGGCGAAAGGTGTTATTTCCGAAATTATGGCTTTTTCTTCTAATTCATTAGCATCATCACCACATGCCATCACAAAAAACACCATTAAATAAATTAAACTAATCTTTTTCATTTTTTCTATTTTTAAAAGGGTTAATAAATAAATTTTTACAAAGCTGAATAATTACTTGGTTTTTCTGTATCACTTATGTTTCAAAAAGTATAACAGAAGTTACATTTTTAGCTAAAGTGGGTTCCAATCATAGATTTAATCTACATCTGTTCGAATTTATACAATAGGCTGTAATCATCTTTGTATATATATCATCGTAAAAGGAATTGAAACTGGCTCATGCATTTGTTGATTTTTTTAATTATTTATCCTGATCTTTATTTGATTGTCTTTTACTTTCAGTGGGAAAGTATAGTGTAAATATTTTTCAATTTTCATATTTAAACTTTTTGATATTATTTTTATTTATAATGATCTGTTTTTAAATTAGATTTCGATTGTATTGGTAGACCAGCCTGATTGAATAATTTTAATTTTTACGTAATTAAATTAATAATAGCAATATGAAATTTCAGGAATTTCAACCCAGGGAAGCTTTGCGTAGGCATATACTACAATACATTTTTATAGAAGAAACTGTGAATGAAGAAAAGCCCTACCTGCTCCCGCCCAATGGCATTCCGGGTTTGGTGATTCAATATAAAGAGACCGAATCGTTACTAAAAGTGGGTGAAGAAGACGCTATTCCTTCCCCTCAGGCATTTGTAGTAGGAATTTACAAAAATAAACTCTCCCGTATACATAAAGGAGACGTAGGTGTGATGTGCATCATGTTTCAACCTACCAGTATATTCCACCTATTTGGTAAAAGTTGCAAACAATTCAGCCACAATGTAGTGACAGATGTGAGGCAAGTGGTTGGCGATAAGTATGATGAAATGATTGAAAATGTTGTGAAAGCAGATTCTTACGAGGATAAGATCAGCATTTTTGAAGAGTTCATCTTTAAACAGTTTATCCTAACCAATAAAAGTTTCAATATGATTGATGATGTTGCCATTGAAATTTTAATGCAGAACGGGCTTTTAAAAATACCTGACCTTTTGCAGAAATATAAGATGAGTCGACGTTGGCTGGAAAAAGGTTTCTTGGAGCGATTGGGAGTATCACCCAAGTATTATCTTGATTTGATTCGTTTTAACCATGTTTTGCGCTTATTGAGAAATAATTCGCCGCAGGATTGGAATACCATAGTTTTGGAATGTGGTTTTTATGATCATCCCCATTTGATCCGGCAATTTAAAAAATTCAGTAATACTTCACCCAAACTATTACTGGAACAGGAAAATGAACTGATAGAATTCTTATTGGAAAAACATTAGTAAATATAGCCATAGGACTCTAACGTGATGCATGCGGAAAATCAGGAATGATAAATAATCAAGGTTCTATGTGAATTTGAGTGATAATTGAGTTTTAACTTATTTATTGTTTGTTATTGTACTATTTTCCAATCTTTGTCTAAAATTAATAAATGTTTAGTTGGTTTAAAGCTGAGATTTCTGCTATTTCACCACCCCCTTTACTCCTATAGCCATCAACCTAAGACTTATGAAGGCCCGAAGGGTCGGAAATCAATAGCACA
>CAZQEZ010000275.1:0-3480 GCA_964592475.1 uncultured Roseivirgaceae bacterium | reverse complement strand
GGATAACGAATTTTTCAAAGAAGTCTACTTCATGCTGCTCAAGCACTTTGACTCCCTTTTGTTGGTCAGCCGGATTGACAATGTGTCTTTCTCCAAGCTATTTATCTTTTATTCGAGTACCATTCGGTTGTTTTCTGAAATTATGAAGGGGGTAGGACGAAACCCTAAACATGAGGGCAAAAAGAAAGGGGGATTAAAAGTCCACATGATGATCGATGCCCATAGTGACACACCTGCCTTCGTGAAGATCAGTGAGGCCAAACAGCACGATAAGACCTTTTTGAAGTACCTCAAATTAGCGGCTCATAGCATGATCGTCTTTGATAGGGCCTACAACCACTACAAACAATTTGCCCAATGGACAGAGCAACAAATCAACTTTGTCTGTCGCTTGAAATCAAATGCAACTTATCAGGTAGTGGAGACTCTGTTTGAGCAGCACTTTGAGAACGGAAAATCGGGTGTGATGAAAGAGGAACATATTCACCTAACCTACAAAGATGGGAAGCAGCAAAAACCGCTATGCTTACGAAAAATAACCTGTAGGGATGATAAAAACCGTGTTTACCAATTCATTACCAACAACTTTGAGGTCACCAGTGAAGAAGTAGCTTTCCTGTATAAGCTTCGGTGGAACATTGAATTGCTGTTTAAGAAGCTGAAACAAAATTTTCAACTACACTACTTCTACTCAGAGACAGAAAATGGGATCAAAACCCAGATTTGGTGCACGCTCATTGCCCAGCTACTCCTTCAGGTGTTACGCGTAAAGTCAGCGAGCAAGAAAGCATTCTCTACTATAGCAGCTTTGGTCAGAATTCACTTAATCAGTCATCTTAATGTGTTTTGGATGATTGCCAATAGTAGAAGAACTTATCAAAAAGCCAAAATACGCAATAAATCCCTTTGTATACAGACTGAGATGTTCTAAAAAAAGGGGGGGTAGTATCTATCAATAAGCTATAAATCGCCTCAAAATGAAGCGAAACAGGATTTTTTTGTTAGCTTTAAAGTTTACCCGGTTGATAGTGAAAAAAAATACTTACGATGTCAGGATTTTAAAAAAGCTCAATTCGGTGGAAATGCAAAAACAACCCAAATGAAAATTTGTGTAGCACAGACGAAATCAGAAAAAGGAAATATCCAAAGTAATATTGAAAACCATAAAAAGTGGATAGAAATTGCTATATCAAAAAAAGCGGGCTTAATTGTTTTTCCGGAATTATCGCTGACAGGTTACGAGCCAGAGCTCGCAAAAGACTTGGCGACCGACCAAAACGATGCGAGATTAGACGAATTTCAAAATTTAAGTGATCTGACCAACATTGTAATTGGAGTGGGTTTGCCTACTAAATCGAAATCTGGAATTTTAATTAGTATGATCATTTTTCAACCAAACCAGCCAAGAGAAACGTATTCCAAGCAAATAATCCATACAGACGAAAAATCATATTTCATTGAAGGGAACGAACAGAAAATTTTAACTTTAAAAGGTTCAAAAATTGCTCTTGCTATTTGTCATGAATCACTTCAGCCCGAACATTCCAAAAACGCAAGTGAGTTGGGAGCTGAAATATATCTTTCAAGCGTTGCGAAGTCACAAAAAGGAATAGAAAAAGCAAAAGGTTATTTTCCGAAAGTTGCAAATAAATATTCAATGCCAGTTTTAATGTCCAACTGTATCGGATACTGCGACAATTTTGAAAGTGTAGGACAATCATCCGTTTGGGACAAAAATGGGGTTTTAATCGGAAATCTTGATGATCAAAATGAAGGAATTTTAATTTATGATACTGAATCAAATACAACAAATTAAATAGGATATGCTTACACCACCACTGCCTCTAACAACGGATCAGCAGGAGAAAAAATAGTAAAATGAATAAAATGGGAATAGAAATAAATTGGTTAGCAGTTTTATCAGCCACAATTGTAGGAATGGTGTGTGCAGGACTGTGGTACACAAAATCACTATTTGGCCCTACCTGGCGAAAATTGACAGGAATAAGCGAAACTGACTCGCAGAAGGCAGGTAATACACCGATGGTAATTGTTTTATTTGCAAACATTATTACAGCATTTGTATTAGTAGTTGCAATTAACACCAGTAGCCTTTTATATGAGAACAGCTCTATTCCATTTGCTTTGCTTGTAGGCTTTTTGTTGTGGCTCGCATTTTCTGCTACCACACTTATTACGCACAATGCATTTGAACAAAAATCTCCAAAACTGACCTGGATAAACATTGGCTATCAATTCATTCTTTTTTTAAGTATGACTTTAGCCATTAGTTTATGCTGACCATTCATAATTTAAAGAAAATTTTATGGCATACGACAATAACCTTGCAATCCGTGTCCGTGAATATTTACTTAAGTGAGTTGGATGAATTCGATATGGTAGAAAAAAAGATGTTTGGCGGTTTAGCATTTATGGTAAATGATAAAATGTGCATCAATGTGGGGGACAATCAACTGATGTGTCGCTTTGACCCTGAGCTAACAGAAGAACTTTCAGAAAGATGTGGCTTCTTGCCAATGATAATGAATAATAAAGAATACAAAGGGTATTGCTATGTTGACCCAATCGGATACAAAAGCAAAAATGATTTTGAGTTTTGGATAAATCTTTGCCTCGACTATAATGATAAAGCAAAATCGTCAAAACGATAAATGTACTACCGCTAATTGAGGAGTTGACTCCAGTTCCATCACTGTAACCAGGCTTTCTGAGTCCTGAAATTCCCATGCTGAATTGTCCCTAACTGCCTCCAATAGTTTACCTTAAATCAGACTGGTGAAGCCCAATAACACGAAATGCCCCCAAAGGTGAAAACTCTATTCCAATGTTACCATGCTGTGCATCGTGCTCCACATCCACAATGGCCGGGATGTCTTGCATGCCTATTAACGTGATCTGTGATTCTTTGGATAGGTGATAAGTGTCTTTGTTTTTACCCGATACCCCATTGCGAAAGGGAATGGTCAATTTTGCCAAACCATCAGGAACGATCAGTTTCATGTCCTCTAAAGGTGCTCTGCCGCTGCTTTCAAAAAGCCACCTTTTGCTTGGATATTCCGGACCATGCTGATACATCCTTTCAGATGGGGATGAATTCCAATATGTTTAAGCCGCATTTTCATGGCTAAAATTATTTACTTTAGTTTTTTGAGGAACGAGTTCTGTCTCCATCCAGTTGCATTCTATTTCTCAGATTGGATTAGTCATTGTCAGTAAGTTCCCGATACCCGATTATACAATATCGTCATATGCATCTTTACTAATTCATTATCAAGGTAGCGTTTTATATCATGTGCCCACCGGGTAGCTTACGCCCCCTAAGAACCGTACGTGCGACTTTCACCGCATACGGCTCAAGCACTTTTAAGGCTATCCCGGCGAAGGGAAACCCGGCTCACGATATTGTACAGCCTTGGCAATACGATATTGCAGCCTGTTCACACGATTGATAACCTTGCT
>CAZQEZ010000274.1:0-3485 GCA_964592475.1 uncultured Roseivirgaceae bacterium | reverse complement strand
TTTCACCGCCACCGAAAACAGAGGTTACTTCAAAAAAATCAGGGTCATTTTCTTCTATCGTAGCTCCACTGGCATCTCGGGAGGGCCCCAATCTATTCCGAAATAATATTACCAAACCAATTAAAATAACCAATACCGGCCACACTAATTCATAATTAAACCAATAAAAGTCAAATTTGGCCAGAATAAAAGCCGTACCTAAAACAATGAAAATGATACCGGGAAGCTTATTGCCGCGATTAAATAACGCTATTAGACCTATTGCAATAAATAAAGAACCCCAGGAAATAAACACATCATCTAGCCATAAAGGAATAAGTTGTAGCCTATCCAGTAGCCATATTACACCTACAGCTACTATTATTAATCCAATAATTAAATGGCGATTACCAGTTTTTTGTCTTTGTTCCATATCTTTTTTTATTCAAAAGTAGCGGTTCAATTACCGAACCACAATCTAAAATCGGCAAGTAGCCAATTTTTACCGGCAAATGAAAAAAATAACACTGCTAATGAACTTTCTGATATTTCACCCAATGGAAAAATCACTAATTAGTTATTTTCAGTAATCGTACTGGTCCTTCTAGCCCAGCTTCAGTTGGTTCGTGGCTTCCCCAGCGTATAGCCACCGGATTGTTTTTCAATGTTCTTGTATAGTTAGATAAAACCGTGACTATCCTTATTTCTAATTCATTTTTTCCTGGTTGTAACTTTTCACTCAAATCATACCGATGCTGGCCATACCATTGCTCTCCCACTTTTTCCCCATTCAGGTAAAGTTCTGATATTGAGCGATTAACATCTCCTAAATCAAGGATGGTATAATTACTTTTAGGCTCAATTACGGTTTTGTAAATGGCAGTGCCAGCAAATTGCTGCAAAATTGTATCGGTAGCCGTACTAAATTCTATCAATTGGTCGGTTTGCAGGCTCGCTATACTACCGTTTTTATGTTCTAAAGCCAGTTGCCAAGGGCCATCAATAGTTTGTGCATCTTCCTCAATTATGGTTATTTCTTTTGTTTCTTCGCCTTCTTCATCATTTAAAATCAACAACATTGATTCAAGCGGAGCAAACTGCAAGCTTATTTCACCATTATCCGGTAAAGTTTTTAGCAATTTTTTGCTGCCATCTTCAGGATTCCAGCACCATAAATTTTTGCGCGTGGCGTTGAATTTTAGCTGCATTTGGGCTTTATCTAGCCGATGCGTGTTAGTGAAGAAAAATATTTGCTCCTTATCTGTTTCTTGATGTGTTTGATATACATCTTTATCAGGATTAATAATTTCAAGGTCTTTAGGAAGCTGAGCCGTTAGAAATAAGTCTCTGGTCCATGACAATAATTGCTCACTATTCTTTGGAGCTTCCTTAAAAAAAACTTGCTCGGTATTATCAATAAGCTTTTGAAAAATAGCGGCAATTTTCGCATCATTATCATCCGGCACATTAAATCTGGGATCTCTTTTGGGTAAGCTATCCACTATTACTACTTTCCCGCCATTTTCTACATATTCCTCTATTGCTTCTGCGGTTTCAAGCTCAATAGATCCTACACTCGCCAATAGTAAAGCTTTATACTGCATAGGCCCAAACTCAATCGTTGCGTTGCTTTTATCTGCTTCTCTTATAATCCGCTCATTAATATATTCAACGGAGCTTCCCAACTGACTGGTAGATTCCCAAAGCTCGTGTAGGTACCAAGGCTCCATATGAAAAGGTACCCGAATTAGCCCCCTGTTGCTCCAAAGGTCAGCAACCGGCCCTATAACAGCCAATTGCTTTACCGGCTCCGAATGCTGCATTACATAACTTAACCGTGCATTGTAATTGGTCCAATGATGGAAGTAAGGCCACCAGGTATTTTGTTCATTAAAATAAGCACCAAACCTTATCCAGCCCGGAAATCCTGCCGCTTCAGGAGAATAATTGTACCCGTGCAATACCGAATGATTGATTCCAGTGATAAAGTTCATGTCATCGGCTTGCTTAATATCCTCCAGCGTAAGTTTAAATACCTTCTTGGTATTTGTCATTGCCTCGGTACTGATAATTTTTCTGCCGGCCAAATGACCTCCGGCAGCGGTATACATGTTCCATACCATGTAGCCGTGGCCTTTATTCCAAACCCAATCCGGTCTTTCCATCTCGGCAGAAAACATCCAATTGTTGCTTTCCGGTATGTCGGGAATCATGTATCCTTCTAGCATATCCATCAAAAATGGAGTGCCATAGGCTTGATACCGGCTTAGCAGGTTATTTTCCTGACAAAACTGATGGAAAGTTTTTGTGAAGTTGTCAAGGAATATTTTAACTAAAAGTTTATTATAATCATACCGTACACTACTCAACTCTTCCTGAAAAAGATCAGTAAATTGATTCGCTTGATAACCGGCATAAGGCTGATAAAAAATAAATGGCAGATAAGGCTGCAAAGAATAACCGTACGTTTCCTGAAATATTTCTGCAAAACCATCAGCCCAGTTGGCACCTGCCAATTCTATTGAATCACAGAATAAAGCCCTTACTAATTCAGCCAGTGGAATACCAGTATCTTCTTCTATTTTTTTGAGCCGAGCCAGGTAATCTTTCACTACATTGGCGTCAAAATGATCCATAACAGGACCTGCTGCACCTTTAGCGCCAAGTTGCACTCCCCGGTGCCCTACCTGTCGCAGGCCAAATACTAATTCATAGTCGCCTTCTGGTATATCAAAGCTCAAATCTCCGTTGGTAAAAGAAGTGCTTAAACTCTTAACCTCATCCAGACCAGAAGTTTGTATAGGCACGAGTTTGATAAACATGAGCTCATTACTAACTTCAATTTGACCGTGATCACGATGTTTTTCTACAACATCCATGATCATTTTGGTACTATCACTCGTGAAAACTTTGGGGCCTGAAACAGCGATATGTTCTACCAGTATTCGCTGTATCATATCATCTGGTTTTAAAAACTCACCTCCAAAGGGCCAACCGGAACCAACGATCAAGTCAGCGATCATGCCTCGCGATTTCAACTCTTCACTGGCAATTTTGATCATTTCATTCCATCCAGGGCTCAACCATTCCAGCGACTCCACTCCAATGTCCGGATTTTCAGCAGCCATAGCAATGGGATTAATTTCTACACCGCCTATCCCAGCATTGTGAAGCACTTCTATTTGTCTTTTAATTTCCTCTGCTTGTAGTTGATTTCCATTCCACCACCAACGCACAAAAGGACGTGCTTCAGTCGGCGGATCTTGAAAACCATTAAACAATTTGTCTTCTACTGTTTCCTGTTTACAAGATATTAAAACAAAGAAAACAATAAATAAAAACTTAAAATGATTAGTCATAACTTGGAATTATATTGATAAAGTAATATATATATAGCAATCAGCTCCTCAAATACGGGCTTATTGCCTTTTTTAACGTTAAACAATAACAGAAAATGAAATGTCTAATATACCTAATTTTTATGAAATAGGCCTGTTTTATTGAAA
>CAZQEZ010000273.1:0-3488 GCA_964592475.1 uncultured Roseivirgaceae bacterium | reverse complement strand
TGATTTGGTTGATCGTGATTCCGAGCCATTTAAAAAACAATATGAAGATTCTGATCTAACTGATGACCAGTGGCTAAAAGCAATATCAAATGACCCTGATTTGCTCAAAACTCCAATTGCTTTTAAAGGTAAAAGAGGCATAATTGTTGATACTCCTTCCGATGTTTTGGATTTAGATCCAAATAAAGGTTATAATTCTTTCAACGAATAATTTTACTAACAAATACATGTTAAAGCGAATTGTTATGACAGTAATAGCATTTTTTGCTGTCATTTTCTCAGGGTTAAGTCAAAATCATAATCTCACTGTAGTGGTAAAAGGTGCCGACTCTAATAAAGGAAAAATAGTTTTTGCTCTTTCCCCCAACGAGGCCGATTACAAGAAAAAGAAAGGAGCTTATAAGGAAGCGAAATCATCAATTGAAAATGGAACAGCCAAGCAAGTATTTTCTGTGAGTAAAGGTGAATATGCTGTAAAGGTTTTTCACGATGAAAATAATAATATGGAATTAGATACCAACTTTGTTGGTATACCAAAAGAATCAGTTGGCTTTTCTAATAATCCAAGCCTTATGGGTATGCCATCTTTTTCAAAAGTAAGTTTTACTGTAGATGGAGATAAAACAATTACCATCGAATTAAAAATGTAGATTTACCATTCTCTACATATTAAATGCATGTCAAATGTAACCTATTGTTAATCAGTACTATTTGGGTAGAAATATTACAAAAGGCATATTTTTGCTAAATTCTGTTTTCTTCTCCTCTTCGTTATAAGTTATTTTGTGGTCATTAACATTGAATAAGAATGCCTGTAATGAATTGGAATAAATTATTATCTGTCCTGCTAATAACAGTTACTGGTCTTTTGGTAATTAATTTTGCCTTATTACTTTATTCTTTCAAGTTATTAAAGAAAAGTAAGCAAACACAACAATTTGCGGAAGAAATTGTGTATAATTTCAATGATATTTGGGATCAATTAAAGTCAAGTGATCTAGGTGTAAGATCATTTTTACTTACTGATAA
This sequence comes from uncultured Roseivirgaceae bacterium, assembly GCA_964592475.1. Lineage (GTDB taxonomy): Bacteria > Bacteroidota > Bacteroidia > Cytophagales > Cyclobacteriaceae > CAZQEZ01. Next base: position 2,459 of record CAZQEZ010000273.1, on the reverse strand, counting down.
TGAAGATATGTTGACTCCTCATCTAGTAGCTAAGCCAGCAATAGATCAACAATTTGCCGTTTTAGATAGCCTACTTTTGATAAACGGCAATTACCATGAAGACTTCATAAAGTACAGGGATCGGTTTTTAGCAAAAATACAAGAATCAGATCAAATAATTGATCTAATTCGCAATGGTAATAAAAACGATGCTTTAGCCATCTTCAATCAAGATTCAGGGTACGATTTATACCTAAATTATTATGCTCCACTACAAGAAAAGTTGATCACCTATCAAAATCAGATAATAAAGAAGGCGTCTTCAAGGTATCTTAATTTTTTACAATTTATTAAGTTCAGCTCAATTATACTTATTTTACTAAGTCTACCTGTTTTAATTTTTGTATTAACCTTGTTTAAACGCCAAAATAAGAAAAGGGTATCACTCTATAGAAATTTACACCTTAGCAACAAAAGGTATATTTTCAATAATGGAGATGATGAAAATAAAGATGATGAAGATGTTGCCATAAAAGACATTGTAGCCAATCTTGAAAAATCTTCGCGATTTATAGATAACATTACCAATGGAGAGTATAATGTAGCTTGGGAAGGAATGACTGATGATTTATTGAAATTAAATCAAAACAACCTGGCTGGAAACCTGATAAAAATGCGAGATAAAATGAAAAATGCGAAGAACGATGATAAAATCCGGATATGGTTCACTGAAGGTCATTCAAAATTCGCATCAATTACCCGCAAACATGTAGATGAACAAGAAATGTATAATGAGTTCATAATTGAATTAGTCAAATACCTAAACATGCACCTGGGCATGTTATTTGTAAAAAAAGAGGATGAGGATAAAAACATTGAAGATAAAGTTACCCTCAGGTTAGAAGTAAGTTATGCTTTTGGAAGAAAAAAATATTTAGAAAAAGAATTATTACCAGGGCAAGGTTTGGCCGGTCAAGTATTTGTAGAGGGCAAAAGTACTTATTTAAAAAAAGTGCCTAAAGATTATCTTACCATTAAATCTGGCATGGGTGAGTCGAAACCTAAGGCAGTATTAATAGTACCGGTAAAACATAATGATGTAACTGTAGGGGTGCTAGAAATGGCTTCTTTTCAACCATTGGAAAACCATCAAATTGGATTTGTGGAAGATATTAGCACAATATTGGCATCAGCAATTGTAAATATTCAGTCATCTGTAGTTACCCGCGATTTACTTAAAACTACTCAGGAACAAGCTGAAACTTTACGAATGCAGGAAGAAGAAATGCGACAGAATATGGAAGAGTTAGAGGCTACCCAAGAAGAAATGCGACGAAATCAGCAAGAATTAGAAAAGTCTAATCAGCAATTGCTCCACGAAAAAGCCAAATTAGAAGAAGAGCTAAGTCTTAAAAGCTAAGCTTTTGCTATGTTTGCAGCATGGTTTATAAAGATTTTAGTTTCTTTGAAAATGTATATGACGTAGTTCGAAAAATCCCTTTCGGTAAAGTAACTACTTACGGAGCCATAGCTCGTTATCTTGGTGCCACCCGTTCAGCCCGTATGGTGGGCTGGGCACTTAATAAATCATTTTCGCAGCAAAATGTTCCTGCTCATAGGGTTGTAAACAAAAATGGTCGATTGAGCGGGAAAATGCATTTTGAATCCTCATCAATGATGCAACTATTGCTGGAGAAAGAAGGCATTCAAGTAGAAAATGATAAAATAATGAATTTCGAAAATCACTATTGGGATCCTAATCAAGCGTTGGTAATGTGAATATTAATGTGCAATTTTGATCAGTAAAATGTACGAATTCGTACAAATGCCATATTGACATTATTTATTAATCCATCATGTGGCTATCAGGAGGGGTTTTTGATATTTGGCATACTGCTTGTTTAGATTATAATATCAAGAATATAAACAAGAATCAAAATGAAAGATTTACTTCTATTACCATTTTATTTAACTGCTTTTTTTTCAAATTCTCTGGATGAAATAGGATTAAAAGAATTAAACCAGGTTGAGAAGGAAAAGATAATTGAATTTAAAATTGACCTTCAGAAAAACTTTATTTGGGAAATGCCCACTTTAAAAACAAATAACAAGGCTAGTTTTGATAAGGATGCTTTTAAATTAGAATTACTTAAGAAAAGCAGAAAAAAATAATATAGGGAAGAAAACAATTGAGGCAATTCAACGTAATAATAATATAATTTTTGACGAAACTTTACAGCCATCAAAAATTAGATCAAATTACCTGTTAAAGAGAGAGTCTGACTCTCTCTTTTCAATTATAATACTTTTTAAATATACTTTCTAATTCTTCCGCAGGAATAATATTATTTGGATAAAATATCATTTTGTCAACAATTTCTTTTACCGCGCTTGGGTTGAGCCCCATTTTTAATCCAAGATCCATGCAAAACTGTATTTCTTCTTTATAGATCATACGGTCTATTCCCATCAAAAGTACA
>CAZQEZ010000272.1:0-3531 GCA_964592475.1 uncultured Roseivirgaceae bacterium | reverse complement strand
TCCTGGTAGCCATCGTTGATGTACTTCAGGGCTTGTGAGACTGCCTTATGAATGTTCTTCTCCGGACGGAAGCCATAGCTATGCTCCTCGAAATTTAGTTCGAATTTAGAGCCCAGCACTTGACTTACCGCCTGTTGTAGCCAAATTTTCAGAATTTGCTTTTCAAATTTTTTCAGAGTGGGGGTTAATGATAATTTATTCTACTAAAATCTGCAAAAATTTCAGGCAAAGTAACTAGCTTTAAATATTACCAGCAAAATTGTAATCAAATATGATTTATGTAAAAAATAAAGATGCTACTCCTTTTATAATACATAGCAATAAATGGAAATAAAATGACTTATGCTGCCTCCTAGTACAAATAAATGCCATACTGCATGATGATATGGTAGTTTTTTCCAGAGATAAAAAACCACCCCGGCTGAATAACTTAAACCTCCTGCCAGTAGCCACCAAAGGCCTCCTGAGGGCAAATGTTTCAGCATGGGTTGTATGGCTATAACACCTAACCACCCCATTCCTAAATATAAAATAGTACTGACAATTTTAAAGCGGCCTATATAGAATATTTTAAATACAATACCAATAATAGCTATCGCCCAAACAATAAAAAACAAGGTGAATCCCCAGGACTGAGGCAAAACCAATAACGTGAAAGGGGTATATGTACCAGCTATTAATAAATAAATAGCCGAGTGATCCATTAACCTCAAATTGGCAACCATGTTTTTTTTATCAAACAAAAAGTGATAAAGTGTAGAAGCCAGGTATAGTAAAAATAAACTTATACCGAAAACGCCCGCGGCTACTATTGCAATCCATTCTCTTTGCCAGGTTATTTCCAGCATTATCACTAAGCCTATCACACTTAAAAATAGCCCTAGGGCATGCGTAATTACGTTGGCTATTTCTTCCGGATTGTCTTTTAATCTCACTTCACTATTCATTACACATTGATCCATACCTGTTTATATTCTGGCTTAGCGTTTTCCTTAATTTTTGTATAAAAAAAAGTAACCCTCTAATTCAGAAACCTTGAGAAACCCAAAGTAGTTTTAATTTGGCTTACTTTAGCTGTAAAATTATCAATATTTTAATCGTTCTACATTTTTAATTAGTCTTAAAAGTGATAATTGTATAGTTTAGTGCCATGAAGAGATTTTTAAATATTTTATTATTGGTTACGGGTTTATTTGTTGCTGTACAAGCTCAGCCGCCCCGGCAAACAATAAGAGGAAAAGTAGTAGATGTCGTCACCTTGCGTTCAATAGAAAATGCCAACGTAACTATACTACAAATGTCTATGGGTGGTGCAACCGATCAATCTGGTAATTTTATAATAGAAAAAGTGCCCGTGGGCCGTTACGAATTACTGATAACACACATTGGTTATCAGGATAAAATAGTATCAAACGTAGTAGTAGATGCGGGAAAAGCAGTGGTTTTAAATATCACGCTGGAAGAAAAAATTACCACCCTTCAAGAAGTAGAAGTAGGCCTTGAAGATGCAGGCAATAATATTCCTCAATTGGATCCGGTAAGCAGTTTTAGCTTTACCACTGAAAAATCTATGCGCTATCCTGCCACCTTTTTTGATCCGGCTCGCTTGGCCTTGTCTTTTGCCGGGGTAGCCTCTAATTTTGACCAATCCAACCATATTGTAGTAAGAGGTAATACACCTAATGGAATCAATTGGCGACTACATGGGGTTGAAATCGTAAACCCTAATCACTTGACCAATGCCGGCACTTTCTCCGACAGAGCATCCCTAAGCGGTGGGGGGGTAAGCGTGCTTAGCGCGCAACTGCTAAACAATTCCAGCTTTACTTCCGGCGCTTTTCCGGCAGGTATGGGAAATGCTTTGTCAGGAGTATTCGATATTCAATTTAGAAAAGGAAATACAGAGAAAAATGAATATACCCTACAAGCAGGCTTGCTAGGAATTGATGCTTCTGCCGAAGGACCTTTGGGAAATAATGGAAAAAGCTCTTTTTTATTTAATTACCGTTATTCTACCATAGGTTTGATATCAGATCTGGGGGTAAATATTGGTGATGAGGCTATCAGTTTTCAGGATCTTGGTTTCAATTTTTACCTGGATGCTGGTAGCGCCGGTGAGTTTAATTTATTTGGTGTGGGCGGTATAAGTCGGGAAAGTTTTGAGGCTACCCGTGACTCAACCTTGTGGGAGGCACAAGAAGACCGCTACGATGTTAGTTTTAAATCAGACATGAGGGCTATAGGCATCAGGCATCAGCTTAATTTAGGTGAAAAAGCGCTTTGGCAAAATGTGGTGGCTTTTTCTGGCATAAGTAATGAGCGGGAAGGAGGATTTGTAAATGATAACTATGAAACACTTGATCTAGAATACGACAGAATAAGTAAAAATATACTTTCGGCCAATAGCAAAATAAACATAAAGCTAAGTAGCCAAAATACTGCAACGGCTGGCATAAGAGCAAATTTTGTTAATTATAAGCAATACAGTGAAAATGGATTTCCTGGACAGGCTGTAAATACCATTGTAGATTTTGTCGGAAGCTATCAAGTTTATCAGCCATATCTCTCCCGCGAATGGAGCTTGCCGGGCGGATGGCAAATCAATACCGGTTTGCATAGCATTTTCACCAGCATCAACAATGATTATAATTTGGAGCCCCGTTTCAGACTTAGTTATCTTGCTATTCCACAACAAAGAATAAGCTTTAAATATGGCTTACACAGCATGCTACAACCAGAATCGGTTTATTTTACCACTTTTGAACAAAACGCGGAAGATATTTATCCCAATCGGGACCTGAGACTTAGCAAAGCCCACCACTGGGTGGTGCAACATGACTGGCAACTAAACAATTCGCTACAGTTAAAAACCAGCGCTTATTATCAGCAACTTTTTGATATTCCTATTGCACCAGGTGCTGAACGTAGTTTTTCTGTTTTAAATATTTTAGAAGAAATAGTTACCGATAGTCTTACAAACGAGGGCACCGGCCGCAATTACGGAGTGGAATTAAGTCTGCAACAATCTATGCAATCAGGGTTTTATTTCGTGCTCAATTCTGCTTTGTACGAGGCTAAATATACTGCCGCTGATGGCGTGGAAAGGGATAGTAGATTTAATGGTAATTTCAATATAAACTTAACAGCAGGTAAAGAATTTATACCGGAAAATAAAAAAAGCAACCGTATAGGCATAAATACACGGCTGCTTTATCAAGGAGGTTTCCGTAAGTCACCAATAGAAGCAACAGCCTCCAAGGCAGCCAATACCACGGTATTTGACGAAAGCAGGGCCTTCAGCAGGCAATTGCCAAATTACTTTAGAGTAGATGTGAGTATTCTGTTAAAAAAGAATAAAGAAAATTATACCAGAATATGGTCATTGAATATCCAAAATGTACTAAACCGGCAAAATGTTGCTTACCAATATTATGATTTACAAGCAGGATCAGTAGTTACGCAATATCAATTAGGAATTTTACCTTTTATAAGTTACAGAATTTTATTTTAGATATTATATAATAAAAAAAA
>CAZQEZ010000271.1:0-3561 GCA_964592475.1 uncultured Roseivirgaceae bacterium | reverse complement strand
ACTTTTTAAGGAAATATTTAAAATTAACTGCTCTTTCTGTTTCGTCTGTGAAATAAATTCTAATTACATAATCTGATAAATATTTAGCTGATTTAATTCTTATCTCATCCACATTGACATCATCTATATAATCGACTACTATTTTCATTTTATTCTCTTATTAACTTTCTCAAATTCTACATCCTTATGATATACAAAATAATCAACCCATTTATCGACTATTTTGCTTGCATAAATTTCAAGAAATTCTTCGAAATTCTTCCTTTTAAAGTTTTATAGCCTTTTACATTTTTTGGTTCTAATCTCTATAACCTCCCCATTTTCAATGTAAAACTCAGCTTTACTTTCAAATTCTCCTTTTTTACCATGAACATGAATGGGTTCATGCTCATTTGAATAGAAATATAACAAAATACCTAAATAAATACTCAAAAATTTTTGGCATTGAAAAATTAATTGAACTTACCCAAAGTTATGCAAAAATAATTTCAGAGGGAAGAGAACCATGAACCACAACGAATAAATAAACGGAATAACAAGTCTCACCATTTATTCGCAACTTTGAACTTGGGATACTTTTTTTCTAACTATCCAATTGATGTTATATTGCCCACAATGGCAAAATAAAGTAACTTGACACGCAAAATCATTCATATCGATATGGATGCATTTTATGCATCTATTGAACAACGGGATTTTCCGGAGTACCGGGGAAAACCGCTGGCAGTAGGAGGTAACAGCAAACGTGGGGTAGTAGCAGCTGCCAGTTACGAAGCACGAACATTTGGGGTTTATTCTGCCATGCCATCAAGTATAGCTGCTCGCAAATGCCCGGACTTGATTTTTGCAAAACCTCGTTTTGATATCTATCGAGAGGTGTCCGTTCAAATAAGAAATGTAATGCAGGAATACACGGATTTGGTGGAGCCACTTTCCTTAGACGAAGCTTACCTGGATGTGACCATTAACAAAATGGAAAATCCGTCCGCTACATTAATTGCTAAAGAAATAAAGGAAAAAATAAAAAAGACTACCGGCCTTACAGCTTCCGCGGGTGTTTCAATCAATAAATTTTTGGCCAAAATTGCTTCTGATTATAAAAAACCTGATGGACTATTTATAATCAAACCTGAGCAAGCTTCAGACTTTGTAGCTCAACTGCCCATACAAAAATTTCATGGCATAGGAAAAAAGACCACGGAAAAGATGCATAAGCTGAATATTTTTTGCGGAGCCGATTTACGCGAACTACCCCAGGAAAAGCTGATCCGGTATTTCGGCAAATTAGGCATCTATTATTATCATATTGCCCGGGGTGTAGATGAGCGCCTGGTCAAACCTGATCGGGAACGAAAATCGGTAGGAGCAGAAAATACTTTTAGCGAAGATTTGATAAATGATGAGCAAATGCATGTGCAGTTAAAAAACATTGTTACAAAAGTATGGCAACGGATGAAAAACATACAGGTGAGTGGTAAAACGATTACTGTAAAAATTAGGCTAAAGGATTTCACTACTTTCTCGCGCAGTAAAACTTTAGGCCAGCCTCTTTATGATCTGGATGAATTAAATAAAACTGCTATGGAGCTTTTGCAGGAACAAAAAGTGGAGCATCCGGTAAGGCTGCTGGGCGTTAGCGTTTCAAATTTATTACACACCAACCAAAACCAACAGCTAAGGCTTGATTTTTAATTACATAATTGTAACTTGCAACAACACTTTAGAGTAATAAATGGTTAGAAAGCCAAACATGTCATTCATGGAAAAAAAATCATTCATCAAGCAGCTATATCAAAATCATAAAGAAGCAGAGAAACTTCCCAATCGCACTGCCATTTGTGATTTTACAGAAAACTTAATGCAGCTCCTTTTCCCACAGGTCTCTGAATATAATTTCGATTCGGAGGTAAAGTTGGAAATTTACTACAATTCCCTTTATAATAAGCTAATGGGAATTTTGGCTGATTTGCAAAATAAGCTCAATCATTCAGCGGAAGAAATTACCAGCCAATTCATGAATAAGCTGCCTAAAATTTATGAACTATTAATTTCCGATGCCCAGGCTATTGCCAATGGCGATCCGGCGGCAGTAAGTATCGATCAGGTAATCAGAACATACCCGGGATTTTTGGCCATAGCCTATTATCGCATTGGACATATATTTTGCAACCTCGATGTACCCCTTTTGCCAAGGGTGCTTACTGAATATGCTCACAATCGTACCGGAATAGACATACACCCGAAAGCCGAAATTGGTGACCGGTTTTGCATTGATCATGGCACTGGTATAGTACTAGGAGAAACTTGCAAAGTAGGCAATAATGTAAAAATTTACCAGGGAGTAACGCTGGGCGCCTTAAGTGTAGCCAAAGAAATGGCTAAAATAAAAAGGCACCCTACCATTGAAGATGACGTGATAATATACGCGGGGGCAACCATTTTAGGGGGCAATACCATTATTGGCAATAACAGTATTATTGGCGGTAACGTGTGGCTTACTGAAAGCGTGCCACCTTATAGCAGGGTTTACCACCGACCGCAAATCAAGGTAAGGGTAGAAAATGAGCCGCCAGACCTAATTAATTTTTCAATTTAATTCAAAATTCTATATTTTTCAATTTATAAACTTTTAGAAATTTAATGAAAGCCTATTCTGTTCTTGATACCATTGGCAATACGCCCATCATTAAGCTCAACAATTTATTTTCTGAAAGGGTGAAAGTATGGATGAAAATGGAAAACCGGAATCCGGGGGGAAGTATAAAAGACCGTATTGCCTTGAGCATGATTGAGGAAGCAGAAAATAGAGGCGATTTAAAACCTGGCAGTGTAATAATTGAGCCTACCTCCGGAAATACGGGTGTGGGATTGGCCATGGTAGGTACCGTAAAAAAATACAAGGTAATACTGGTGATGCCCGAGTCAATGTCATTAGAAAGACGAAAACTCATGAGTATGTACGGAGCACAATTGGAACTTACGCCTCGCGATAAAGGAATGGCCGGAGCCATAGCCAAGGCAAAAGAACTGATGAAGAAATTACCTAATGCATGGATGCCCATGCAATTTGACAATTTGGATAATGTAAAAGTTCATTATGAAAAAACGGCACTGGAGATATTAAATGATTTTCCGCAAGGATTTGACTATATGATAACGGGCGTGGGTACCGGCGGGCACATTACCGGGGTGGCCCAATTGATGAAATCTAAAAATCCTAAGATGAAAGTGTACGCGGTAGAACCTGCCAATTCTTCTGTAATTGCCGGCAATGATCCCGGACCACATTTAATCCAGGGATTAGGCGCTGGGTTTGTGCCTTCCATTCTGGACAAAAGCTTATTAGACGGATCTATTACTGTAAAAAATGATCAAGCTTATGCATTTGCTCGCAAAACTGCCAGCCAGGAAGGAATTTTTGTGGGTATCTCATCAGGAGCTTCTTTAGCAGCGGTTGATAAAAAACTAGCCGAAATAGAAGATGGTGCTTCTATTCTTACTTTTGCTTACGATACAGGCGAGCGCTATTTATCCGTGGAAGGTTTGTTCATGTGAAAATAC
>CAZQEZ010000270.1:0-3605 GCA_964592475.1 uncultured Roseivirgaceae bacterium | reverse complement strand
TACCTTATCAAATTCACGCTGCCACTCTCCACATTCTTACCTTTTTCGTTTCTGATCACGTAGAAGTAAGTGGTGGGCAGCAAAGTTTTTCCATTGCTCATGCCATTCCAGTCGTTTTGATAAGCCTTGCTGCGAAATACCTCCTGCCCCACCCGGTTGAATACAATCACCTCGTATTCCGGCATCAGGTCAATATTTTCAATAAACCAGGTTTCATCCTGAAGGTCGCCGTTGGGCGAAAACTGGTTATTGGCGATCACCGGCACTGTAATTTGTAGATACAATGTGTCGCTGTGTATTAAAGTATCATGGGTGCCGGTAACTGTTATTTTAGTTTCCCCTACTGCTGCTTCCGCTGCTATATCGAGGGTTATCTCTGATATACCTGCACTATCGATAGAATTGGTCGAGAATACAGCTGTTACATCCGGATTATTATTTATTAAGCTTAAGCTTACATCAGCTGAGAAGCCGTTAATTGATTCTACAACAACATTGCTAATGCCACTTTCACCGCGGTTAATGGAGAGTCTGTTGGGATTTAATGTCAAATTGAAATCCGGATCTTTTACTTCATTTATGGTTACTATAAGGTCAACTTCATTGGTTAGCACACCTGAGGCACCTATTACTTTAATGGTATGTTGTCCTGTAATGGCATCTTGTGCTGCTTCCAGGCTGAGTTTACTACTTCCCCCATTGGTTATTGTAGTTGATTCAAAAATGGCAGTAACACCATTTGGTATGGTAGAAGCATCAACAGAAATAGTAACATCATCAGTAAAACCAGCAAGTCCGGTGTAAGATACTGTAGTTTCCCCCGAAGATTTTTGATCTATGGAAAGACTGGCTGGATCAAGTACTAAGGCAAAATCAGGACCGGTAACTTCTACAACTGTTACTTGCAACGTAACTTCTCGTGTAATGGAACCGGAAGTGCCTACGATCACAATGTTGTGTTTACCTACCAGCGCATCAACATCGGCTTTTACAGTGAGCTCTACACTGCCTCCGGCGGACAAGGTGGTGGAGGCAAAATCAACAGTAACCCCCGTTGGTAATGAGGAAGTTTTAATAGACAACGAAACATTTTTGTTAAACCCGGCCAATGCATCATAGGATAGGGTAGATTTTCCAGTTGCCCCTTGATTAACTGAAACACTGTTCGGGTTAAGTGCCAAAGTAAAATCGGGCGAAGTGGCGCCAGCTACATTTAATACAATGGTAGCATCGTCGCTCAAGCTGCCTGAGCTGGCTTTTATTTTTACCGTGTATTGGCCAGGTGCCAGGGAAGCACCGGCGGTAAAGGTAACAGTAGCGTCGCCTTCGGTAGCAATGGTAGTAGTACTGAAATCAGCGGATAGACCAACTGGCAAACCACCCTCCAAGGCCAGGTTTACCGTACCGGTATAATCACCGGTGGCGTCTACCGTTAGGGTTATTTGTTTGTTGCCACCTATTGGCAGGTCACTTACTTGTGGATTGGCTGATAATAAAATAGCCGGGTCCAGGGGAGGATAGTCGATTACATCCACATCATCAGGCACATCGGGCAAATCTTCAAAATCGGCCCTGAAAACTCCCAGGCCACTATTAGTGCCCATCAGCAGGCTTTTTGGGGTAAGTACCAATGTAGTTCTGTCGCCCACACCTTTGTTGTCTAATAAATTGCCTCCAAATTTTTTCCAGGAAGTAGCTCCCGGCTCCAGCAAGTATGTTTGGGTATTTTCAAAACTGGTTTGAGCGGCGGCATAAATGGTATCTCCTCTTTGAATCATACCAAATACTGTTTGTGTTTGATTATTCATGCCACTTTGAAAAGTAGAAAAATTTGTTCCATTAGTGGATTTAAAGGCGTAAGGCCTGCCGTTTACCATTTTAAAAGCGCCCGCGTAAATTGTAGAGCCATCGGCTGATTGAGTAAAAACATAGGGGCTTACATTGCTGATGTTGCCGGAAAGATTGCTCCAGTTACCACCATTCTGGTCTCCTACTTTGGTTCCTGAATATAATTTATTGCCGATCGCGTTAAAAGCAACTCCTCCTGAGGCAGATACTTTAGTCCAGTTGCCACTAAAATTGGTTAATTTGTAAATACCGGAGGCACTTCCCTGCTGTGCCTGACAAAAAAGATGACCACCGATAGTAGCTAAAAGAGGCCTTACTACATTTGAAATCACGTTACCTGTTTGAGACCAGTTTTGACCTTCATCAGTAGAGGAAAAAATGGTAAAGGTATTGGCCGATCCATTTTCTTCCAAGGCATATACACGATTATTTGCATAGATGATACTTCTGATATTACTGGCTTTCAGACCTACAGGGATCCATCGCTGCCCGTAAGTTTTGCTTCGCCATACACCTCCGGAGGTGGCCATGTAGTAAGTGTCGGTCGGGCCCACAGCAAATCCCCATATATTCAAAAATCCAAAGCCCTTATTGGCCATACCCCAGTCTTTAAGGTTGGTGCTACGGCATACTCCTGAGTTAGTGCCCAGAAAGAAAACACTTCCTTCCGCGGCTATACTGGTAACTTGAAGAGACTCCAGACCATTGTCGAGCAGTTGCGTTAAATTATTTCCGTCATTTTCAATTTTATAAAAGCCTGGTGATGCGCCTCCATATAGCACACCATCGTGTACATGTAAATCATTAAAGGAAACGCCGGTATTTTTTCTGCTAAATGTAGCCCCATCATCACTTGAAATTAATAGAGCGTCTTTTGAGGAAGCCATATAAATTTTCCCATTCATCTTTACCACATCAGTGATCCTTTCACCGTTCGTTAAATCAAATACTTTAGTAAAACTAAATGTACCGGTAGTTGGCGATCTGAAAATACCTTTATTGTTGGCTACAGCGACCAAATACCCGTTTGTACCAATTCCATTATTCAAATAAGTGTAGTTAGGTAAACCGGTATTCCAATTTACTTCGGTCCAACTTGTACCGTTGTTGGTAGATTTGAATACCCCTTTTATACTAATTGCCCAAAAGTTGCTTCCTTCACTTGTAATGGCAGGACTTGTATATGGGTTAAAAGTTATACCATTGGTTACATCTGTCCAGGTCTGACCGTTATCGGAAGATCTAAAGAGCTCGTTTTTAAAAAATCCAAAAAGAAAATTCTTTTCCGGGATAATTTGAAGATTATTGTAAGTGGTTCCTTGAAATTGGTTGATTTTATTCCAGGAATCTCCGTTGTTGGTCGATTTTAAAACAGGCTCTGTCAAGGACGTATTGGCAAATAAATTGCCGGACGAATAAGTAATATGCGTCACCGGCGAACCCTCCGGACCAGATGATTGCACCCAATTTTTTATCTGAGCAAACCCGGAATAGCCTAGCCAAAAACCAATAAGTGTCAATAATATCTTTTTCATTATACTAATCTTAAATTATTTGCAATGCATTCTTTCGTATATTTATAAAATATCTCATCAAATTCACACTGCCGCTCTCCACATTCTCTCCTTTTTCATTTCTGTTCAAATGTAGGTGGTAGGTAGCAGTTGCTTTCTTAAGAACCAGTGCCATTACATAAATTGCAAAAATTTTAATGTTTGACACAAAAATTACGTTTTCAATTTAATTAAGAATTAATC
>CAZQEZ010000269.1:0-3671 GCA_964592475.1 uncultured Roseivirgaceae bacterium | reverse complement strand
CTTCTTGATTGTAAGAGTTATCTTCCATTCTTTTTAGCTTTTTCTGCCTCACCCCTGGCCCCCTCTCCATTTGGAGAGGGGGAAAGTCTGCTTCAGCGAACCGGGGGTGAGGAGTTAGTCGACATTTCTATCTCTAATAAATTTTACTATTTTTTCAAGAGTTAAAAGTCGTCATTCCCTAATTTCCTAATTTTAATCTCTCAACCTCAGTTGAAAACTCAGCATTCTCTGTGGTTAAATTCAAATTCATCATTCATTCCCTCCACCCTCATCCCTCCTTAAAACGGATATTTCATCAAATCAATACCCCAAATGATCGGCATCAGAAAATAAATTACTAAAAACACTACTACCACCGAAATTAAGTTCATGGTAAAACCCACCCTTACCATCACCTTCATATCCAGGTAGCCGGAACTATAAACAATGGCATTGGGAGGCGTAGCTACCGGAAGCATAAATGCACAGGAAGCGGCCAGACTGGCCCCAGCCATAAGTCCGTAAGGATGTACCCCGATAGACAAGGCCAATGACCCCAGAATTGGCAGCAAAACAGCGGCCGTGGCCACGTTTGAAGTGATTTCTGTGAAAAAATTCACCAATAAAACAAGGAGAAGTAATATTAAAGCAAAAGGAAGTACTTGTAAAGCCGTGAGTCTTTCGCCAAGCCACCCAGCCAAACCCGATTCTCCAAAGCCAACGGCAATAGCTAATCCGCCACCAAAGAGGATCAAAACTCCCCAGGGAAGCTTTTCAGCTGATTTCCAGTCCATGATCATTTTACCTTTTCCTCTGGCCGGTATTAAAAATAGTACCAGGGCACCGGTCATGGCAATGATGGTATCGTCAATATCGTCAATGAACTTGCTAAGCACAAACGATCTTAATATCCAGGCTACCGCGGTAAAAAAGAAAATGATAGCCACCACTTTTTCCTCGTATGACATGGCGCCCAATGCCTTCAATTGTCTATCTGTAGCTTCTTTGGCCTTTGCGGCATCTATTTCCACTGATTTAAAAACAATCCTGGTCAGATATTGCCAACCAATAATCACTAAAACTATACTAACAGGTAATCCTATCAAAAACCAGCGGAGAAAAGAAATTTCCTGGCCGTATAATTCCAGGCTAATCGCCGAAAAAACTGCATTGGTGGGTGTACCGATTAAAGTGGCCATACCCCCAATGGATGCCCCATAAGCAATGGCCAGCATCAGTGAACGATTAAAAGCGGCATTCTGACTTATCGATTCCTGGAATTTTCCCATGGTTTTAGTAATGGCCAATCCAATGGGCAGCATCATCAAGGTAGTGGCAGTATTAGATATCCACATGGAAAGAAAAGCCGTAGCCACCATAAAACCCAAAACGATAAAATTGCTTTTGGTACCGATAAATTTGATGATATTTAGAGCGATTCTAATATGCAAATTCCACTTTTCAATGGCTATGGCAATTATGAAAGCACCCAAAAACAAAACGATGATAGGGCTAAAATAAGTAGTGGTGGTAGTTTTAATATCGAGCCCACCGGTAAGAGGAAAAAGTACAATGGGCAAAAAAGCAGTTACAGACATTGGTAAAGCTTCAGTAATCCACCAGATAGCAACCCAGGCTGTTGAACTAAGTATAGCATGAGCAGCCGGAGGTAATCCTACAAAATCAATTTGTTGCAAAACCAGGAAAACAACTGGTCCTGCAATCAATCCTATTTTTTGAATGTTTATCATGAATTCGTATTATCAAAACAGTTGATTAATAATTTCATTGGTCAGCGTTTTAGTATCCGCTGTTCCACCCATATCACGGGTTTTTACTGTGCCGGTCAGTACTTTTTGTATAGCAGTCAACACCATTTCTTCGGCCGCTTTTTCACCCAGGTGCTCCAGCATCATAGCCGCCGACCAGATGGCAGCTATCGGGTTGGCAATTCCTTTACAGGCGATATCAGGCGCCGAGCCATGTACCGGCTCAAACATGCTGGGAAAATCCCGCTCCGGGTTGATATTGGCAGAAGGGGCAATACCAATGGTGCCGGCAATCGCGGGCCCTAGGTCGGATAGGATGTCACCAAACAAGTTGGAACCCACCACTACATCGAACCAATCGGGATGCAAAACAAAATTGGCAGTGAGAATATCGATATGGTACTTATCTACTTTTACCAGGGGGTAATTTTTGGCCATTGCCGCTACCCTCTCATCCCAAAATGGCATGGTGTGCACGATTCCATTTGATTTGGTAGCGGAGGTTAGGTGTTGTTTTCGCTTGCCAGCCAGTTCAAAAGCGTATCTTAAAATCCGGTCGGTGCCTTTGCGGGTAAAAAGGCTTTCCTGCACACAAATTTCATCTTCAGTGCCCTGGTTGATGCGTCCTCCTATTTCAGAATATTCACCTTCGTTGTTTTCGCGCACCACCATAAAATCAATATCTTCCGGCTTCCGGTTGGCCAATGGACAAGGTACACCAGGAAAAAGTTTTACCGGGCGTATATTGACATACTGCTGAAACTGACGGCGGATCGGAATCAGCAATCCCCAAAGAGAAATATGGTCCGGTACGCCCGGAAAGCCGACTGCTCCCAAATAAATAGCATCATGGTTGCGAATCCGATCCAGTCCATCTGTGGGCATCATACTTCCGGTAGTATGATAGCGATTACAGCTCCACTCGAAATGGTCAAATTGAAAATCAATATTTTGAATTTTGCCTACTGCCTCCAGCACTTCAATACCTGCAGGTATTACCTCTTTGCCAATGCCGTCTCCTGGTATCACGGCTATCTTGTATTTCATTGGATTATGTTTAATCTTGTATTTGATTCAGTTTACTTTAAATTTGTTTTGTCCTCCAATGAAGATAATATTTAAAGTTTCAATCCCCTTAAACCCACATTATTACTTCATGTCCCTGTTATTCAATTGTCTTTTAGACATTTCGTTATACAGCCCGGGAATTTTATTGGTGACTGAAATCATCATGTATAAAGAAATTAAACCACTGTCTTCATGAGCAGTGAGCAGCAAACGTCCATCATCCGAAAAATCAATGTATTCTGTACGTGGCGTGGGAATGGTATGCACCATGTCCAGATCACTCATCCGATAGATACGTATTTGATGGTCATGCCCTCCTGAAAATAAATATTGGCCATCAGGCGTAAATTCTATTGCCTCTATTCGGTAAGGTTCATAAAATGTTTTTACTAATTTTCCGGTTTCCAATTCAAATAGCCGTACTTTATTATCAAAACCACCGGTAGCCACATACTTTTCATCTCTGGTCATACGGGTAGATTTCACCGAAGCTTCAAACCCGGTATAATTTACTAACACCTTTAGGTTGGTAATCTCAACCAATTTGGCAAAACCATTATAATTAGTGCTTCCATCTGCCAGAGGTGTTTGTACATTGCCTCCTACCAGTATTTTGCTGTCATCCCGGGTGAATTGAATAGAATTGATAGTTGAGCCTACATTCAATTTACCTATTTGATTGTAGGTCTCTGCATTCCATAGGTACAGATCTCCATCTTCAGTGCCTGCAGCTAATATTTTACCATTGTGTGACCAGGCAATTCCATCCAGTGCGCTAGGATGTTCCAGTACCTTAATTTCTTCTCCATCTTCAGTGGTCCATATTCTAACCATAAAATCTTCACCACCGGTAGC
>CAZQEZ010000268.1:0-3679 GCA_964592475.1 uncultured Roseivirgaceae bacterium | reverse complement strand
GGATATCATTATGCAATGCACACGTCAATCCATTGGAGAAAAAGAGACTTTTAAACTTGATAAAAATGATAAAAAAACATACCATTGAATTATTACTGCAGCTGAAGGAGAACAACATAAAGAGTAGTTCGATGCGCATAAATCAGCTTACCAGGAGGCAAGAGACATTTTTTGAAGTTAGTATAAGAATATATAAAAGGGATCGCTTGTAGCTGACGAACATACTTTTTTTGCTGTTCTTTCATGAAAACAGAAAAGTTGTTTTATTTAGGGAGTTTGATGATCAAAAAGACCCAAAACACGCTTGAGTGAAGAAATGCAGCTAATGTCATTGGTAATCCACCATTTTTAGCTGCAAAAAAATAACCGATTGTTAATGACAATATATGCTGCATCCTTCAGGAACCTATCAATTTAAATTGAACCTGGAAAAGTTTCCAAAGGGAATGTATCATCTGCAATTGATAAATTTAAATACTCAGCACAAGCAGGTTTATAACATAATGAGGAACTGAACCTGTTGAATATTACTCCATTTGCGCCAGTGTCCACACAAATAGATTATTATAAGTTTATTAATTTTATGCCAGTGGACGTTGGCGCGAGTGAAAATTGCATTTTTGCAAATGAATACCTAAAGCAGCCGACGCTGGTAATGTAAATATAATGCAAATACAAAAGAAGTAGCACGCATCTCGCACTACAAATTTCCTATTTTCACCCCAAGGATAAAAGTTCTGGGGCGCACCGGACCATACATATAGGCTACGTCCCTGTCCATACCGAAATCGAAATCATTTTGGAAACTGTTGAACATATTCTGTATTCCGGCCTGAATTTCCAGGTTCATTTCATTCACTGGTATTTTATAGCTTATATTGGTATTAATTTCCATAAAATCACTAGTGGTATAAATTCCTAACGGTCTTTGTAGCCCACTTTCATAAGGCTGTTGCATACTCCCGGTATAGTTGCCGCTTAAGTTTAGCTCCCATACATGATTAAACCGGTATGTACCTACGATGTAGCTGTACAGGTTGGGTGTTCTTAGTATCTGATCGCTCGCAATGGAGCTACCATCAGTTTCCTCCGAGGAGTATAATTCAATTGGTTGGTCGTACCTGGCCATTTGGGCAGTACCACCGAGTAGCAGGTTGAATTTTCGCGATGGGGCATACCTTGTTTCTAAATTAATACCAGCTACAATAGCATCTTCTAAAGCATTTTGTTTTTCTAATATGTCCGGAGTAGTATTATCACCATCAAGTATACCTACATTGATGAAAGGATTATAAAGACGGGTATAAAATCCTTCTAATAAAATTGAGAATTGTTGCCTCCCTTGTGGTTTCAATTCTGTAGAAAGTGTATAGGCATCTGAAGTTTCGGCCCTTAAGTTGTTTCCCATTCGGATGAATTGTGCTCCCCCTCCCACGGTTTCTATGTGCAGGTCCTCATCAAATGCCTGTGGAGTACGGAATCCCCGGGCATAACTACCTCTTATCTGCAGATCGGGGCGTGGTTTATACAGAATATTCAAACGTGGATTTAGTACGTGCAAGTTTACTTCAGTTTGATGTGAAGATTCATAAATGTTATACTGGCCATCGATGTGATTATAATCGTACCGTAAGCCAGTCAGTATGGTAAGCTTTCGCCAGGGTTTGTATTCATATTGTAAATATGAACCTAGGTTGGAGACCTGCTGATCTATTAGGCGATTGTAACCTGGCATTTCGTCCAGCACATCATTCAACCTGTATTCAAGGCCTCCGATAAAATTTCCTTTTGACAAAGATTGCGAAAATTGAATTCCGGAAACCCATGAAAGATCAGTAGTTTTACCATAATAACTGGCTGCTTTTTCTTTTAACATTAGGCGTAAGTTATCTTCCGCCAGAGCAACTTCCTCAGCAGAAGGCTCTCTGTTCCATTCGCTCCTCAAGTAATCCGATATGCTTATAAAACTTCCATCCTGATCCTGATAATATTCATTGGTATTTAAATTTTCAAGATTGCCTCCAGCGCCATAGTAACTGTCACGTGTGATTATCTGCAATGTGCTGTATGCCGCTAGTTTATTGGTCATGGACTTATTGTATTGCTCATAGCTAATGCCACCACCGGCAATCTGATGCTGCACTTGTTCAGTTACATCCGTTTGATGCGCCGGTAAATTGAACTGATTACCACCTCTACGAAAATCATTGATCACATGAAAATCAAGGTTCAACTTACTGTATTTATTTGGTTTTAAATAAGTTTTGCCTCCAAGGGTTGTATTTTCCAATAATGTAATTTCAGAAAAGCCATCCGCATTGGCATCATAAAAATCCCTTTGACGGTGAATACCATATAAATTAACACCTGTTTTCAGGTCATCGCTTACCAGTGAAATATGGGCATTCAGATTGTATTCAGGTACTTCACCATCAATTAATTGTAATTGAGATTTCAGTTGATAGGTATTTACCACCGGGTCTTTGGTAATGATGTTAATGGTTCCGGCAATGGCATTGCCCCCAAACAATGCCGATCCTCCTCCACGAACAACTTCTACCCGCTCAATCATACCGGCTGGTATTTGATCAATGCCATAAACTCCTTGCAATGCACTGAAGATGGGACGACTATTCACCAGTATCTGAGAATAATGACCTTCCAGGCCGTTCATTCGTACTTGCATGAAACCGCAATTCTGGCAATTGTTTTCAATACGCAAACCCGGCTGAAATCCAAGCCCTTCAGACAAACTTACCGATTGTGTTGCTTTGAAAATATGATCGTCAATAACATTTACCATCACCGGAGACTCATCCCTATCCATCTCGTAACGGGTACCACTTATGACTACATGGCTTAGATTAATATGATCTTCTTCCAAGTTGAACCGGACGTTTACCCTTTGAGCTGCATTAAGTTTTACTTCTTTTTCCTGGGGTTTAAAGCCTACTGCAGTAGCGGTTAAAGTATATGTTCCCGGTGCAATATCTTTAATTATAAATAGGCCGTTTTCATCAGCAGCTGAACCAATTCCTGAACCCTTTATAGCTACATTTGCGAATGGTACATTTTTTTCAGGGCATAGTTGGCAGGTTATTTCCCCATCTATATTTGATGAATAATTATTTTGTGCCTGTAAATTAAGTATATTAAGGAATAAGGACAGTAATAATAATGCTTTTTTCATGGAGTAAGATTTTTAATGCAAGCAAAATTGAAATAATTTAGAAAAACAAAATATGACTTTAATCATTTATTTAGACAAATTCTAAATAAAAAAGGTGGGCGAAAATAGATCTGGCTTGGCTTAGCCCCTTTACTTTTTTGCAAAACTTCATTTTAAAAGGATAACCTTAATGATTTTCCAATTCAGCATTTCAACACTGTGCATATGGACAGGCTGGTCGTCAGTACCGATTTTTTCCGCCAACTGGCGAATTCCTTCACCTTCCCTGCAGGCTGGCTACTCGCTATAAACTTCTACCGGAAGTTTTCTTTACGCTCGGCCCTCTTGTGGAAAACCAACCCCGAATCAAGTTCGGGACGGGCTTTGCGACTTGCTAACAGGCTTCACCAACCTGTCTGTCCGATAGGCAGGCTCGCCTGTAAGGGATCCCGAAAATCGGGACAGGTATTGCACCCTTTGGAATAATGTGGTATCTTCGATACCAGTTGC
>CAZQEZ010000267.1:0-3692 GCA_964592475.1 uncultured Roseivirgaceae bacterium | reverse complement strand
ATGAGGATCTAAGCTTAAGAGGCTTTATTAAATATGAACTTTCCTCAATGGCCTTGACGGTTTAGAGTATACCATTAAATCCTTGATCAGGTAAACTAAACAACCTTCTTTGATGGCACGTAAGTTATTTTTTTTTCCAGCTCGGCAGACAAATTCTGTTGAAAAAAGAAACTGATGATTACCGTTATGATTTTAATGAGTAAAGTAAGGGAAATTCATTTGTTTATAAAATATGGAAGAAGATATTAATTAATTATAAAATGTTGCGCGGAGTTTGAAAACAGATTTGATTAATCAAAAAACACCAATGATATTGAATACTACCACTTCTGGCAAGTTTTTAACTTTCTATTTGAATTCTTATTTAATAGAACCACAGGAATCATTAATATTGAGAAACTAAACGGACTTTTCCAATGCGTTATCTCAATTCCATCCTCAAAACCTTTCTTCTCCTCAGCCTTTTCGGGCTAATTGCTGTAGTGGTTATTCAGATATTCGGTCGTTTATTTTTACCCAAATCGCCCGGTTGGACGGAGGAAGCAGCTCGTTTATGTTTTGTATACCTGGTAAGCCTGGGAGCAGGTTTGGCTATCAAGGAAAAAGCTTATGTAAATGTAGAACTTTGGTTGCACCGCATGCCGGCCCGGTTACAAAAGCTTGTGCTGGTTGTATTGAATATTTTTGTGCTGGTGCTCATGCTGCTGATGACCCTGCATGCCATACCTTTTGTGCGAATTGGACTGATGCAAACTTCCCCGAGTTTACAAATACCCATGGCTTTCTCATATTTTAGTATGCTGTTGATGCCGGTACTGATTTTTATTTATACATTCGCAGTTATTTTACAACTGATTAAAATTAAGAAAACGTGATTGCCCTCTTGTTCATCGTGTTTTTTATTGCCCTGTTGTTGGGAATTCCGGTGGCTTTTTCCCTGGGCCTGGCTTCCCTGGTTTATATCTTGCTAAGCGATATTCCTCTGATCATCATTCCACAAAAGATGTACGCCGGGCTGGATTCCTTCGTGTTGCTTAGCATACCCGGATTCATCCTGGCTGGAAACCTGATGAATGCCAGCGGCATCACTGAAAAGATTATCAACTTCTGCAATGCCATCCTGGGCCATATCCGTGGTGGTTTGGGATTGGCCAATATAGGTGCCTCCATGCTTTTTGCCGGCATTTCCGGTACCGCCATTGCCGATACTGCCTCGCTAGGTTCCATCATGATCCCGGCCATGAAAAAGGAAGGATATTCCAGTGGCTTTGCCAGCGCGATAACCGCCACTTCCTCAACTGTAGGGCCAATCATACCACCCAGTTTGCCCATGATCATCGCCGGCACACTTACCGGGCTTTCTGTAGGAAAATTGTTTCTGGCGGGAGCTGTACCGGGTTTACTAATTGGCTTAGGCCTTATGATCATGGCCTTTTTCATTTCCAGAAAGAAAAACCATCCCAAACACCCGAGGGCAAGTGTAGGTAAAATGGGCGCTTCCTTTCTGCAGGCTTTCTGGGCCATCATGATGGGAGTGATCATTCTGTTTGGTATCGTGGGTGGTTTTTTTACTCCTACAGAGGCTTCTATCGTAGCAGTGATCTATGGATTACTGGTGGGTTTTTTTATTTACAAAGGATTGACCCTGGAAAAATTGAAAATAGTAATGTTTGATTCGGCAGTAACCACGGCTTCGCTCATGGTGCTGGTAGGATTTGCCAATTTGTTTGCCTGGATCCTTACCAGCGAACAAGTGCCTCAGCAAATGGCGGATTTGATTTTGGGCATCAGCCAGGAAAAATGGCTGGTCTTGCTGATGATCAATATAGTCCTGCTGGTAGTAGGTTCTTTCATGGAAACAATCGCTGCTTTATTGATCTTATTCCCGGTTTTGCTTCGGGTGGCAATAGCAGTGGATGTAGACCCTATTCATTTTGCTGTAATCATGGTTGTAAACCTGGTGATTGGTCTTACCACACCACCGGTTGGTGTTTGCTTGTTCGTGGCTGCCGGCATTGGCAAAATTAGCATGAATGAGTTGGTAAAATCGAGCTGGCCGTTTTTACTGGTGTGCCTGCTGGTGCTGCTTTTAATTACTTATGTGCCGGAGATTACGCTGTGGTTGCCGGAGTTGTTTGTGGAGTAGGTGTTTCTCGCTAAGAAATGTTTCACGCAAAGACGCGGAGGCGCAAAGAATAGTTTCTCGCAAAGACGCGGAGGCGCAAAGAATAGTTTCTCGCAAAGATGCAAAGGCGCAAAGGAATGTTGCTCGCAGAGGCGCAGAGGCGCAAAGAAATGTTGCTCGAAGAGGCGCAGAGGCGCAAAGAATTTTATAAGTAAAGACGCCGAGCCGCAAAATAAACATGAAATTCATTAATTAATTAAGAAATATATCTGCATAGCATCAAGAAGACTTTTGAATTGAGGAATCAATGGCGTCACATCTTCTTTTTCAAATTCTTTAAAAACAGCATAATCCCCTTCATTTCTCCAGTCAAATAATTTGTCATAAAGCTTGCCAAATTCCTTATCAATTAGTATTGCCTCATTATGCTTAAGATTAGTTATTAAAAGTTTTTTGTCTATTTTTCCGGTTTGGGCAAATAGGATTTTGTGTTGCTGTCCAATTCATCCCAAAGTTTAGCCAATTGTTTTTTTGTTTTCTTTTGCTGCCAAACGTTGGCGGGTACACGTTTAGCCAGGTAAAAGTTGACCAAAGGGCTTTTGCGTTGCATAATATTGATCAGCTTGATACTATTAGTTTCAAAATCTTCATCCTGCCATTGGTCTAATGCCAAAATAACAGCTTCAGGGTTTTCAGATTCTAACAATTGTTGAGTGATATCCGGAGTTAGGTTCATGCTGGTTTTATTCTTTAGTTTGCCTACAATTTCCCCATTTGCCATTTTCCAGAGGGTATAAGTTGAGTACAGCGCTCCATCTACTACTATCTTTTTTACCTCTAAAGAAGTAGCCCCGGTTGTACCATCAATTTTTTCTGAATATCGATTTTTACTTTTATCAAAAAGTTCTTCTTCTGATTTATCACCTAATATAGACCTGTTATCCTGCAGCGCCTGATCTAGTTTTTTATAATCTGCAGCTGTAAAAGGGATGTGGTCATTTTTAGTTAATGGGTAACCATTTAAGGTGTCAAAATCGATATAACTGCCTGCCAAATCCCATTTCAATTTTAGTCTTACCATTTGACACAGGTCGTCTCCACAAACAGATGTACGTAACGTGGTATGATAATAAAATTTTCCCTGCTCATTTTTATCTAAATAAACAGGATTGATAAATGCACTATCCTTACTTTGCAGGGACGTAACTTGCTTAGGATAGGTGTTTTCATCTCCTGAATAAAATGCCAGTAATAAAAATAATATGATGCTTATATTGCTCATATACAACTAGTTATAAGCATCATTAGAAGATAATACCAGTTCTATATACTCCTTTAAATGCTTTTGATAAACTTCTCTGGGGGTGATATTTTTCTTTTTACAAATAGAAGCGGCATATCCCACGGCAGCACCCATTTGCCCGGTTGTGCGCATTACCCTGGGGCCACCTAAACCAATGTGAGTGGTGCTGAAACACCTGCCAGCCATAAAAAGATTATTCACATTTTTAGAATACAAACTTCGATAAGGCACGTAATACCGGTCGATTCGATAAAAAAATGCCTC
>CAZQEZ010000266.1:0-3757 GCA_964592475.1 uncultured Roseivirgaceae bacterium | reverse complement strand
CCGTTTGAATTTGATTGGCAGTAAGATTAGCAGGAGATAAGTGATTTTCCAGAATCTCCATAAGGTCTGTTTCAAGATCAAAAACAGTTTCAATTGCTTTTAACAAATCCTCTTCACTAGCTTCAAGCATATCTTCTGCACTATCATACCCCAGCTGTGCAGCCAATATTTCAAAAGCATTATTGGTAGGAGCAAAAACTGTAACTTGATCCTGGGTTCTGTTACCGGTTAAAGCGCCAGTTAGTCCGTTAGCTTCTACAAGCGCCAAGAAAATATCCAGTTCACCTCCCTGGTTCTCTGCTAGTAATGCATTGAGAAGCAGAGTTTTATCAGTTTTTCCTGAATCTGAACTATCCTCGAAATTCTCGTCGATGCAGGCACTGGTCAAAACCAGCAACCCTGCAAAAATGAAATGTATGTATTTATAAACTTTTGTCATTTGAATATTCATTTTTAAAGTGTTTACTACCAATTAAAAGATATATTTTATGCCAAATTGGGCGCTCCATGTTTGACCCAAGTTAAAGTTTGGTATGGTTACATCCGTGGGGAAATCAGATTCACCTTGAATGCTATTGATGGTGAAAGTAGCGTTGCCGGCACCATCTGTACCTTCAAAGTTCATCAGGTTCCTTTGCACAGTTGTTCGGCTTACTCCCCAGGAATCTTTTACCATATTCAACACGTTCAAAAAATCTGCCCTGAATTGCAGCTTATGCTTATTCGGGTCTTTAGTTAAATGAATATCCTGTATTACAGATAGATCCATTCTGTGCAACCAAGGTAAAACTGCCCCGTTTCTTTCGGTCACGCTACCCCTGTTATCACTTAGGTAAGGATCATTTTCTATATAATCATTTAAGATATCCCACTGTTCTTCCGCGGTTTGTTCTATTACGCCACCGCTCAATCGATCCACAAGTTGAGCATCTTCAAAGCTTTCGGGAATATACATCAAGGATGTACCGGAACCTTCACCATTCAAATTACCACTATAAGTGTACGAGAATCTTCCCTGCTCGCCGGCACTGTAAAAAATATTAATGGCGGTATTATTAGTTTTATTTAAACCCTTTGTATTAAAAGAAACCAAACCAACTAATCTATTAGGTTGATCGAAGCGGGAAAACCCTTCATCCGGATTATTTCTTCCTGATTGCACTTCACTCGGCCATAGAGAAGCAGCTTGCGAGCCACCAATTAAACCAAAGTCTCTGGTTTGGCTCCTGGTATAAGCCAAGCTGGTAAATATTCCACTACCCCAGTCTCTTTCCAGGCTTAATGTTAATGCAGTGTAAGTACGATCATTAATATTCGTTAGATAGAACAATTCCCTAATGGATTCCGAAGCTCCTAATCTTTCTTGAGTGAAGGTGGGGTATTCATTGCCGCCGATAAGTACTGAATTACCGGTAGGAACGCTGGCTAAATTTGCACTGAATGGGGTATTGTAATCTTTAGAGAAAATACCTTCTACCGTAAAAATGAATCCATTGTCAAAAGCATAATCTACTGCCAGGTTGCTTCTCCAGGTTTGTGGTAAGCTAAAATCCCTGTCTGTAATAGCTAAACCGCTGGAAATTGTGGGTTCTTGTTCAGCAGGATTTGGTCGATAGTAATTAATATCCGGTTGAAAACCTTCCCACTCGGGATTGTCACCCTCACCCCATTCGTCAGGCAGTAAGCCAATGAATCCGCGGGTTACCCCATTACCATTGATTTGGTTAGATAAATGTACGAATACTGGCCGACCAGTGAAAATACCCGTTCCGCCCCTTAATTGTATGGATCCATCACCCCTGGCATCCCAATTGAAACCAAATCGAGGAGAAAAAGCGGGGTTAATCGAAGGGAACTGATCTACCCTGGGCTCGATAAATTCACCAGGATTTCTTGGGTTTTCAACACTTATTCCCTCTGCTTCTATTCTTGGGTTTCGCGGAGCATCTATCGGGTAAAAAGGAAGCTCTACCCGTAGGCCCAAAGTTAATTTTAAATCCCTGTTGTACTGGAATTCATCTTGAACATATACGCCAACTTGTCCAAATTGAGTTTGGTCTACCGGTAGCTCGAATGGATTATTAGCATCGTAACTAAATCCTATGGCGAAACCGGCGGGCAAGATACTTTGATCCTGATTGATCACTGCTCCCACGAAGTCCTCATAAGAATTCCATCGGTACCAGGAATCCCACACTGGGTTAAAGGCATTTTTGTATGTCATGTATTCAAAGTTGACACCAGCGGTAAATGTATGTTTCCCGAGGAAGTAATTGAAGTTATTGGTGATATTGAAGGTTTTGTTGTCCAAAAGATTACCTCTGGTAAAAAGCTCGGTACCCAAAGATGCGAAGTAGAGCGGAGTTGATCCATCAAATTCCAATATCTCTGACATAGGAAAGTTTTGTTCGCCAGGGATAAATCTTTGTGAAATAGAGCTGGTATAACCCACGTTCAGCTTGTTAGCCATATTGTTGCCAATAGTTGCGGTCCATTCTGCCACAATTGATTGCACATCATTTTCACTTCCATAATTTCCATTCCTGAAAGTTAATGCTTCTGCTCCAAAACGGGCGGTGTTTCTAAATCTTTGATTTGCCGGGAGACCTCTGATACTATTACCGTTTATGCCTACATCTCGTCGCTGCAGGAAGCTATTGAAGCGCAACATGATTTTATTTCTTTCATCAAAGTTATAATCTAATCGTAAGTTCAGGCGGGTAGCCTCATCAGCAAAAGGATAATTTTCAAAAGCCCCTGTTTCATAGCCATAAATATCCCGCATTTGCTCTCTCACAAACTGTGCCTGGTCGGCAGTCATACGGGCAATTCTTTGCTCAAGATCAGGGAATAAACCTTCCTCCGGACGAGCTGCGCGTCGGTTGTCTCCGGGTATGGCATTGTTTTCAAGCTCCAGTGATCCGAAAAAGAACAATTTATCTTTAATAATTGGTCCTCCCAGGGTAAAACCGTGAATCTGGGTTTTAGAATCGGAAAAAGGTACTTCTTGTCCACCGTTCAATGTTCTACCTTGGGTATTCTGATTTCTGAATAGCGTGTAAGCAGATGCCTGAAAATTGTTGGTACCCGATTTGGTAATGGCATTCACGTTGGCACCGGTAAAACCACTTTGAGTTACATCATAGGGAGCAATATTTACTTGTATTTCTTCTATCGCATCAAGTGAAATCGGATTTCCACCTGCAAATTGAGAACTACCCAATCCAAAATTGTTGTTGTAAAGATTGCCATCAATGGTGTAATTGTTATACCTGTTGTCGGCGCCACCAAAGCTGGTACCATTAGACAGAGGACTTAACCTGGTAAAGTCATTGATATTTCGGCTGATCGTTGGCATAGCATTCAATCTTTCCTGTCCCAGGTTGGTTGTTGCTCCCGTTCTGTCCGAATTAATTTGCCTGTCATCTACAATTGTAATCTCATCCAACTCCTGACTGGCGGCGTCCATCTCAAAAGTAATCGAGAAATTTTGACCTAATGCCAAATCAAGGTCTTCGAGTTTTTGAGAAGTATAACCTACAAATGAAGCTGTAATGGTGTATGGGCCACCTGTTCTAACACTCGGCATGTTAAATTTACCTTCTACATTTGAAGTAGCGCCATAGCGAGTACCAGTTGGTTTATGCACTGCTACTACATTGGCTCCCGGTAGGCCCTGGCCATTTTCATCCAATACCGTTCCCCTAATACTCGCGGAAGTTACTCCCTGAGCAAAGGCGGTACCTGATAGTAATAC
>CAZQEZ010000265.1:0-3835 GCA_964592475.1 uncultured Roseivirgaceae bacterium | reverse complement strand
CAACTCAATCATTTCGCACTCAAACACAAACTTTATGCAGCAGCCATTCAACAAGTATTTCAAGAATTACAACAGATGAAATACTCAATCATACGTGCGTAATGTCAGAAATTAAGTGACAAGCAAAATTTATTTTAAGTGACAACCATTTTTGGTTTACAAGTCGGTTGTCAACTGTTTTTTAAAATTGGTTGTCACTTTGTTTTTGCATTCAGGTTTTGATTTTTTTCAGATCGAAAACGTTTGGAATGAATACCACGATTCTGCCTGCGAATTTATTGGTAGGCTGTGGAGCTTATCTCAACAAATCAATGAGGGATGGCGAATTAGACCGATGTACCAATAAAAACCTTTGCGAGGTAATGTCAAAAACGTATATTAATACCGATCTTATTACTGAGAAAGATGAAAAATGAGCTGTACCCGTTGGGTTTTCTAACTTTACAGAGTCTTGCAATATAATACTTGAACGTTTGACGCAGCAACACAAAATAAACGCCTAACGAAAGGCTTAAATGCAGAAAATTAAGCCATTTTGCGCTGTAAATACAGCAAAGGCTTCTCAGAAATCAATAGTAGCATCAGGATTAAATTTCAGGGAAGACATCAATAAAGATCACATTAAAGGAAAAGTGAGTGTGATAGATATAAAAACGGATAAAAAACATATCATTAAAATGACTGAAACAAAAGACATAAAAGCCTCCGATTTATTTGTGAAGGCACTTGAAAATGAAGGTGTGGAATACATTTTTGGTATTCCGGGTGAGGAAAACTTAGACTTTTTAGATTCGCTAAAAAGCTCAAGCATAAAACTTATCTTAAATCGACACGAGCAAGGTGCGGGCTTTATGGCCGCTACTTATGGCAGACTTACCGAGAAACCCGGAGTGTGTCTGGCAACTTTAGGGCCGGGAGCCACTAACCTTGTAACTCCGGCGGCTTATGCGCAATTAGGAGGAATGCCCATGCTAATGATTACAGGGCAGAAACCTATAAAAGAGAGTAAACAAGGGCAGTTTCAAATAGTAGATATTATAGATTTAATGCGACCCATTACAAAATTTACAAAGCAGATTGTAAATGCCAACAATATTGCATCGTTGGTTAGGGAATCGTTCCGTTTAGCAACTGAGGAACGCCCTGGAGCGGTTCACTTAGAGTTGCCAGAAAATGTGGCCAGTGAGCAATGTCACAATCAAATTTTTGATACAATAGACAGTGCCATCCCAAATGCAAGCTCAAAAGCTATTAATCAAGCTGTTGAGATGATAGAAAACGCCAAAATGCCGCTGTTATTGATTGGGGCAGGGGCTAACAGAAAAAATACCTCAAAGGCGTTAACGCATTTTGTTGATGAATTAGGCATGCCCTTTTTTAATACGCAAATGGGTAAAGGTGTGGTCGATGAAAGACATCCATTCTACCTGGGTACCGCTGCCTTATCCGACAACGATTTTATACATTGTGCTATTAGCAGAGCCGATTTAATCATCAACGTGGGGCACGATGTAATCGAAAAACCGCCCTTCTTTATGGAGCACGGTGGCACCAAAGTAATCCATGTAAATTATTTCCCCGCAGAAGTTGATACCGTTTATTTTCCTCAATTGAATGTGATTGGCGATATTATTACTTCCATAGAAAATATTGCTGACAAAATAAAAAATAAGTCTAACTGGGATTTTGCTTATTTTAAAAAAATAAAAAGTAAAGTGGACACCCATCTCACAAAATATTTTGAAGATACAAGGTTTCCTTTGCTCCCACAGCGTTTGGTAAATATTGTCCGAAAAGCATTACCCGAAGATGGGGTTGTAACACTCGATAATGGGGTATATAAAATATGGTTTGCCAGAAACTATAAATGCTATAACAGAAACTCGCTATTGCTAGATAACGCACTGGCAAGTATGGGTGCCGGATTGCCCTCTGCAATGCTAGCCAAACTAATAAACCCTGATAAAAAAGTAATATCGGTTTGTGGCGATGGTGGATTTATGATGAATTCTCAAGAACTGGAAACTGCGGTTCGGTTAAAACTCAACCTGGTAGTTGTTGTTTTAAACGATAGCTCATACGGGATGATAAAATGGAAACAGGAGGGAATGGGTTTTGAAAGCTTTGGATTGGATTATAACAATCCTGATTTTGTGAAATATGCCGAAAGTTATGGAGCTCATGGATACAGACCCACATCAGATGCAGATTTTAAATCAACATTGAAAAAGTGTTTAAATGCTGAAGGGGTACACCTTATCGATCTGGCAGTAGATTACCATTTAAATCATGCTATTTTAAATGTATTGATAAAAGAAAAGGCTTGTGTCTTATAATTCGGTAATTGGCAATGAGCAATAGGTAAAAAAGAAATTTTCATTCTAAACAGAATAAAAGTATGCTAAAAGTATATTCACCATTCGCTCAAAGTTTAATCAAAGAGCTTCGATTAATAGGAAAACAAGAAGTTGAAAAGCAATTACAGACAGCTTATGCGCTGTTCGAAAATCAATCTGAATGGTTGCCTGCCCACCAACGGATAGAAATTCTGGAAAAAACAGTTGAGATCATGAAAGGTCGTGTGGAAGCGTTGACCAAAATGGCTGCCCAGGAGGGTGGAAAACCATACATGGATTCAAAAGTAGAAGTACTACGAGCCATCAACGGTGTAAAATTAGCGGCAGAACATATTTCACAGCTCAAAGGTGAACAAGTGCCTATGGGGCTTACCAAAGCCTCTGAAAACCGACTGGCGTTTATTACCAAAGAGCCAATTGGAGTGGTGGTTTCTGTAAGTGCTTTCAATCATCCACTGAATTTGATCATCCACCAAACGGTAACCGCCATTGCGGCTGGATGTCCCGTAATAGTCAAACCCGCCTCAACCACCCCTTTATCTTGCATCAATTTTGTAGAAATCCTGGAAGAAGCTGGTTTGCCCAAAGGCTGGTGCCAGGTGGCTATTTGTGAAAATGAAGTTGCCAATTATTTGGTAGTTGATAAGCGGGTAAATTTCTTCTCGTTTATTGGTTCTTCGGCTGTAGGTTGGATGTTGAAATCTCAGCTTTCATCCGGTACAAGATGTGCTTTAGAGCACGGTGGTGCCGCTCCTGTTATTGTAGAAAAAGATGCAGATATAGATGCTTTGATACCCTCACTGGTTAAAGGCGGTTTTTACCACGCAGGGCAAGTTTGCGTGTCGGTACAGCGTGTTTTTGCGGAAGAATCTATTTGCGAAAGCATAGCACAAAAAATTGCGGATAGTGCTAAAAATTTAATTGTGGGAGACCCTCTTGATGAGAAAACCGAAGTTGGCCCACTTATAACTCCCAATGAAGTAAATCGAGTGGAAGAGTGGGTAAATGAAGCGGTAGAAAATGGCGCTAAAGTACTGTGCGGTGGCAAACGAATTTCTGAAACTTGTTTTGAACCTACAGTTTTATTGAATCCACCTTTAGATGTAAAAGTATCTACTGACGAAATTTTTGGACCAGTGGTATGTGTGTATGCTTATAGTGATAGAGAAAAAGCCATTGAAATAGCCAATAGCCTGGATGTGCATTTTCAAGCAGCTGTTTTTACTAAAAATATAGATGTAGCTTTAGATACTGTAAAAAAACTAAATGCAACAGCAGTAATGGTAAATGACCACACCGCTTTTAGAGTAGATTGGATGCCTTTTGGCGGTAGAGATAGCTCAGGTTTTGGAATGGGAGGAATACCCTATTCCATGCACGAAATGACCAGGGAAAAGATGATGGTTATAAAAAGTGAGGTATTATAAAAATGGAACTGACGCTAGAATTTTGGTATTTATTTCCTATCTCCATTGTCA
>CAZQEZ010000264.1:0-3870 GCA_964592475.1 uncultured Roseivirgaceae bacterium | reverse complement strand
CAGTTTAAAGCCGAATAATTATTTTATCAGTAAGTCTACTACCAATACAACTGACAATTATGATCCCGGCACACTAAATTCCAACACCTACTTCAATCCATTTAACGAGATTGGCTTTAAATCTAGTAAAACAGGGGGCAATACAATTCATCGGGAATTTTCTTTGCCTGCTTGGCAAGACGAAACCGGCAATGAGGGCACTTCTAAAAACTTTTTCTTAGGCTGGAATCAATATGAAACTACAGATACAACCGGAAATAACCTTATCAACAATGGCACATTTGATAGTGATGTAAATGGATGGAGCAAATGGACTAATGGCACTGCCACGATCAATCATGTACCGGGAGAACTAAATGCGGGTGCATTAAATTTAAGCTTGACCAGTAGTGGAGCAAATGACATAGCTTTTGCAATAAACGTGCTAAAAGAACCACTAAAAGCCAATCAATGGTATCAAATGGCATTTACTGCCAAAGGAAATAAAAATGCTAATCTGGAAGTGGTTCCCAAGCAGCACTTTGGCACCTATTCTCCATTGGGGGTTACTAGAAAAGTACCATTGTTTACTAATGCTGAAGATTATCGTTACACTTTCAAAATTACTGAAGACACTGACCCGGCGCGGGTAGATTTTCAAATCAACCCAAACGCACAAACTTATTGGCTTGACAACGTGTCACTATATCCAGTAAGTGTGGCGCAAAGAGATCCCCATCAAAAAATAAAAGTATTCTATAATGCTTCCGACGATGAAAAAACGATTAATCTTCCCGGCGGCGTTTACACTAAGCTTGACAATACTACGGTAACCGGATCCATTACCCTGGATGCCTGGTCAGCAATTGTACTTATTGCAGATGGTAATTTTGATTCTGATCATGATGCCACCTTAAAAGGTTTAACGGTTGCACAAGGTACTTTATCGCCAACATTTACCAATGCCAATACAACCTACAGTGTGCAATTACCTTCGGGTACCACTAATGTACCAGAAGTTACAGCCATTGCCAATCATGTAGACGCTAGTTTGCAAATTGAGCCTGCCATCAACTTGAAAGGCTCGCAAAGAGAACGGACTACCACTATTACCGTAACCGCAAATGATGGGGTAACTACTATGACGTACCATGTAGTTTTCCATTTACAACCGGAAGCAGGCAAAGATGCAACCCTTAAAAATTTAACTGCAAGTGAAGGAACTCTAGTACCCGTATTTAGCCCAGGCATAATGAACTATGAAGTTAAATTGGCACCCGGCGAAACTTTTATACCGGATATAACTGCCACCCCCAATGATGCTAGTGCCACCATGGAAATCAATCAGGCCATTGATCTTAATACATCTTTAATAGAGAGAACTGCCACTGTAAAGGTAACAGCAATCGATGGAGTAACTACTCAAACCTATTCGGTAGTATTCAACAATGGAAGTGAACTTCAGGATTTTATTCTATATGCTCCTAATCAATTTTCTCCTAACGGCGATGGTATAGATGATTTTTGGATTATTCCGGATATTGAAAGGGTAGCGAACAATTTAATTTCCATTTTTAACCGCTCAGGCCAACTTGTTTATAAAACCACTAACTATCAAAACACCTGGGATGGCATAAATCTTAATGGTAGTCCTTTAATTACCGGACCTTATTTTTATATAGTAAAAGATGCAGCTGGCAAAGCAGTAGCTTCAGGTACTGTCAATTTGTTGCGATAATAAAGATTTACATATTTGATTTTAATAAGTAATTATACCTGTTAAAAGCTTTGAATCCAGCTAAAAATCATTAAATTGCATTAGTTATTACCTGGAAATAAGAGAATTTGATATGGAATTAAATAAACGTCTTCATCTATTATTACTTGCATTATTGTTTATTGCCTGCCAACATGAGCAGGAAGCACAACAACCCAACATCGTGATGGTGCTGGCAGATGATTTGGGTTGGGCTCAAATTGGCTGTTATGGCAGTGACTATTATCAAACTCCCAACATTGACAAAATAGCTACTGAAGGTATGCGTTTTACAAATGCCTACGCGGCAGCACCCGTTTGCTCTCCCACCCGGGCCAGCATCATGACGGGTAAGTATCCGGCCCGGCTGCACCTGACTAATTTTTTATCAGGAGGAGGTGATGAAGGCAAACCATTGGCGGTGCCCGACTGGCAAAAATTTTTACCATTAGAAGAAAAGACAATTGCCGAGCTTGTGAAAGAAAAGGGTTATGCCACCGCGCTTTTTGGCAAATGGCACTTGAGTATTGACAAAACACCACCGGAAAGCTTACCATACAACCCTACCAAGCAAGGATTTGACGAAGAGTTTGTTACTTACAAACCAGCAGACTATATGCCTATCGGCGAATGGCAAACTGCTGAAAACGATGCTCATAGCGTAGACACGATCACCAACCTGTCGATTGATTTTATCGATCGAAATCGGGATAAACCATTTCTTTTAGTTGTATCACATAATACCATTCACGACCCGTTAAAAGAAAAATCGGCAACCATAGAAAAATATCAGAAAAAACAGGGCAGTGAAGAGCCGGAAAATCACCCGGTAATTGCTGGTATGATTGAGCGATTGGATAAAAGTACCGGCAGAATTTTACAGAAGATTGAAGAATTGGGTCTGACCGAAAACACAATTATAGTTTTTTATTCAGACAATGGCGGTCTACACAAGTATGCCAGGCAAACACCACTACGTAAAGGCAAAGGAACTATTTATGAAGGTGGCATTCGTGTGCCATTAATTGTAAAGTGGCCCGGGGTGACTGAGCCAGGTTCTGTAGCAGACCATTTAATATCCTCTGTAGATTTATTTCCAACTTTTGCCAATATGGCCGGGATTTCAAGTGTTGATTATGAAATTGATGGATTAAGCTTTACCGGAGTTTTACAGGGACATGAAGACTCATTTGAAAAAGATGGCTTGTATTGGCATTTTCCTCATTATCACAATGGTATGCCAGGCGGTGCTGTCAGAGCAGGTGATTATAAATTAATTGAGCGATTTGAGCCTTTGTTGCTGGAGCAACCCGGAACACTTGAACTTTATAATTTGGCAGAGGATATTGGCGAAACCAACAATCTGGCAGATAGTATGCCGGAAAAAGCAAATCAATTACAGCAGATGCTGCATCAGTGGCGAGAAAAAGTGGGAGCACAAATGATGACGGTGAAGGAGGAGTGATTGATTCAATGATCTATCAAATTTGATCTCACTTTCTTTAATTATAATTAAGGCTTTTGATGAGCTTGAGCAGCTAAGAATCGTTATACTTAGAGGCAACAACGCCTGGTAATAAACGGCTGTTGGCTGAAATGCTTTATAAATTACCAGCTTCGGTTATTGAAAATCCATACAATTTGGTGGTCTGTTTTGATCCGCCGGAATTCCTCTTACCACAGGACCATGTTGTACTGGAAAAACATAGGGCAGCCCATATTGCAAAAACCCCATCAAGCCAGCAGTAAAAACGTTTTTTCCTGATGATATCTACTTTTATTATATTTACTTTTTAATGGCGTATAAATGACGTATTAAAGGCGTAGCCATTTTTTGTACAGTTTTTAGGTTAGCTATAACCTTGCCCTGAATTAAAGAACATCATGAAGCAACCCGAATTAGGAAAAAAGATTTCAACCCTTAGACAAGCCCGGGGATTAACCCAGACTGAATTAGCTGAAAGTTGCCAATTAGGTATCAGAACTATTCAAAGAATAGAGTCGGCAGAAGTTACCCCCAGAAGCTATACTATTAAGATGATTTTTTCCTGCCTCGACTATGATTTTTATAATTCAGAAGATAGATTTTTTCAACACCTGATAGCTTTGGTTCAGGTTGTAACCGGCATAACTTA
>CAZQEZ010000263.1:0-3913 GCA_964592475.1 uncultured Roseivirgaceae bacterium | reverse complement strand
AATATCCACAGGACTGTGTTTAAGAAAACTCTAAGACACATTACCGGACTAATTAATATCCCTTAATGACCCCTGAACTAGATCCTGGTATACCTTTTTATAGTATATTTTACCGATCGGCACTCTGTGTCCATTGTCCATCACAATTATCCTTTCGCGGTTTATTATTTTTGAAAGCCTCCAGTGATTTATGATAAATGACCGGTGAGTTCTGATAAAAACTTCACCAGGAAGTGTATTCTCAATTGTTGTAAGAGGAGCTCTTACAGTAATCTGTTCGGTGGCCGTAACGAAGGTAATATGATTCTTTACACTCTCTATGAGAATGATATCACTGTAAGCCACTTTATAGATTGTTTTTTGATTCTTAACACTTGTCTCAATCATGAGATATTCTGACTTCGCATTGAGCTGGCGGACCGGCCTGTCCTGTAGCAGGTGGGCTGCTTTCCGAATTGCTTTCAAAAACCGTCGCTGGTCTATGGGTTTCTCCAGAAAGCCTATGACATGGTAGTAATCATACAGAGGTATCGCGCAATCAGTATGGCCGGTGGTGAAAATGAAATAAGGCGGGTTGGTCAGCGAGTCTTCGAGTATATCCACAAATTCCAGCCCAGTCAGATCAGGCATTTCCTGATCCAGGAAAACCATATCTATGGTTTTGTCGGTCTTCATAAAAGATAGCGCATGAAGAGAGTCATTAAATGAGGCTACAAGTTCAAGTTCAGGTGCAAGCGTGATGTACCTCTTAACAACGCTAAGCGCCTCCGCATTGTCATCTACAGCTATACAACGAATTTTTTCCATAACAATTAACGTCTATTATACTTCTGGATTGAATCACAGGTATCAGTTTCTCTTTAAATTATATTTATTAAAAAAACGTACGTTTTTAAAAAGGTAATCACAAGTTCTTATATACATCAGTTAGCGAGCTTTTATCCTTTACCTGGTCATATAGAGCGGGAACGGTCAAGCACACCTCAAAATGGAGATCATCTTCTTTGATGTTGAGCTGATAATTTTCACCATAAAACAGGTCAAGCATTTTTATGGTACTAAACAGGCCAAATCCATTGCCATGCTTGGATAGCCTGTTACGCTTCATGTTTTTGACCTTGAAGTATATTTGCTCGCCGGCAAACAGGCTGATATCAACCGGAGATTCTTTATTCCCGATAGCTCCATGCTTAATGGCATTCTCAACGTAATTAATAAGGATACGGGGAATTATATAAAGACTCTCAGTGTCCTGTCCATTCACCTCTATCCTATATTGTATCCCTGGATGTATCAAGTCACAGAGACTAAGGTAATCTTTAATATGCTCTATCTCAGTTGAGAGGCTTACTTTCTTGCCTGCATTAGGCCTGACGTTATATTTCAGGTACGACGATAAAAACATGATCGGTCTGGCCAGGGACTCATTATCTATTACCCTTGCATAGAGCAAATTCAGGGTGTTGAAGGTAAGGTGTGCATTAAACTGGCTTTTGAGCGCGTTTAATTCATGTCTGACAATTTCAGCATCCATCTCAGAATTATCAATCTGCTTACCTGCCTCCTTTGTTATATCCTTTACATGCTCTTTATGATAAAATACAGCCAACCCAATGATGTGTAGGACAAATATTTTCATCAGAATAGACCGGAGCGCCAGATAATGAGACGAGGCATATACTTCATCAAATAGAGCTTCAGCATTGATCACATATAACATGTAAAATGACAAAAAAACCAGACAATGCAGCGAACTGTACATAATCATCTGGGCACGTTTTTCACTGTAGCGTGGAAGGATTATCAGCAGAATAATATAAAAAAAACCAACCTGAAGTAAAAGCAGCGGAAGCGTGGTCATTACCAGGTTGAGATCTATATCATATATACTTCTCTGTTCTGTGAGAATGATCAGGTAGTAATGGGCAAAAACGAAAATATGTATTGCCTTTTCATGTACCGGGTATTTAATATATGATAAGCTTTTAAATACATTCATCTCTTGTAATTCATATTTATCCATCTTTCTGAGAATATTAACCAGATATCCTACTAGCTTAAATTAAGAACAATTTATTTATAATATAAAATAAAATTTAAATTACGACATGACCTGGGTATATCATCTCTAACTGTACCTGTCATAGAAATAAATTAAAAAGCGTTCTTACACGATATGTCAATTCTTTTATAGAATAATATTTAAAGCTTTTATTCTAATTTTAGTAATTATTATCATTTTTTATTTAATTTTGTTTTTTAGTATAATTAGATAAAAATTATTTTTTAAGAAAATGAAAGTTAAGAATATGATCACCTGTAGTTAATGTCGGCTTTTAGGTCAGTACCGATAAGCTACACGTGTATCTCTTTTTTGGGTTATTTCGCCGATATTAGGTTGACCCACTTTAACACTCAATGGTGGATACAGTCATATACTACCTGATACTATCGCGTGAATGTCATTCACGAATATTGTCTTTAGGAAGCCCGCCATCTTCAGGGGTGGGAGGAATAAAGATGCGCGCATGCGCAATACTTAACCAGTTGATAAATAGCGTATAATTTACTACAGGTAACTATGGCTAAACGAAGATTTTTTGCACGAACGGCTTCTTGTCAAGCTGAGAAACATCGGGCAAAACACTTTAAAAATATCAACTAAGCTATTGTTTTTGTCAATCAGCATGGCGGAGGTACAGATAAAAAGCGAGACGCTAAAAAGCTCTATGTGGTAATTTATGAAACTGACAGCTAAACTTTTGCTTAAACCTACCGACGAGCAAGCCTCTGCGCTGCTGGATACGTTGCAAGAAATCAATACGGCTTGCGACGAAATTTCTCGGTATGCTTTTGAGCACAAAGTGTTTACAAATTCAGAAAGCGATCTATTACAAGATTAAAAGAGATGCCAGCAAACGGACGGAGTTTAACATCCAATAAACGCTAAGGATAATACCGCGCGCTGAGGTATGCGCCAGTTGTAAAGTCCATTTCTCCTCCTTGAGAAAGGCTAGTATTGCTAAAATTTGCTAAAGGAAAATTAATGTTGAAATCGAGCTTTCCCCAAAAATGTAGTCCCCCAATGGTAAATCGGGGAAGGGTACTCATTGGGAATTCGTACTCTTGGTTTTGAAAAAATAAGCGTCCTGAAGCGTGAATGATTTGCGTGTTCATGCCAATATAAGCCTGGGCAAATTCTGAACCCATATCCTCATGATTACCATGAGGCTTTCGCTTCTTTCATCTTCTCAATCCCCCACTCCCCTGGATCTTTCTTACGATTGATCTGCCTGTAATGGGCGGGAATAGAGGGTTTCCATGTTCCGCCTATATATCGTATAGCGAACGACTTAGGCTTATCCTGTACACCGGCCGAGCTACATCCACGTGGTGCCAACGTACACAACACCAACTTGTCGGCTTACCGTTTTGGTCAAGGCGTATCAAGCTAACTTTCGCCTTTTTCACCTCACGATGCTTACGGATATTCACATTTGTTAGCCATATCGTTCCACCCTGCACTGTATCAGTTTAGCTTACCGAAAGCTACTGTTTCTCACGTTACAGTAGCTGTTCTAGAGGCTGCACGAGCCTGAACTTCGTTGCTGCTTTCCCAGGGCTTCACCCTATTGCTAAAGTGCCTGGGTAGGGTCAGATGGTGGAACATCTGGTTTCTTACAAGTATAAAACCTGTGAAACATATATATAGGCGACTTCATGTCGCGAGTACGCTGAGTGGTGTGTGAGGCGCACCAGTGGGCTATCAGCTCACTGGCCGTCTACACGATTGTAGCCAGTTTTTCTTTGTATTTTTTTTCTATTTCATTCGCAAAAGTCGTTTTATCATTCCTTAGGAATTCCATTGCTTCTCCATTCACAATGGTCGGATGTATGTCTCTAAGATTCTTAT
>CAZQEZ010000262.1:0-3950 GCA_964592475.1 uncultured Roseivirgaceae bacterium | reverse complement strand
ACATCTATCGAATATTCTCCCATCACGTTGGTAACCGTTCCTCGTTGTGTGCCCTTTACCAGCACGTTAACTCCCGGAATACCTTCTTCATCATCTAAGGATGTAACGGTTCCGGTAACTGTTCTTTGCTGGGCAATGGCCAATACGCTAAGCAGCGATAGGCCAAGTACTAGCAAAGATTTACTCATCAATTTGTAAACTTTACTCATAAAGATTGATTTTGATTTAACATTTAACAAAAAATTTGCTACCATTTTACATTAAATTATTTACGTTTAAGTTAATTAATGCACTACAATTATATGGATTACTAATGATAATATTTGCTAATATACTAGTTTCTGAATATAAATACCTAATAAAAATATAATTTTCTTAATTATTTTGACAGTACAAACGTTTGCACACAACCATCACTATACTCATTTTTATCTCCAAAGTTATATTATTTGATAAACAATCATTATGCTTCTTTTCAATGGATTACCATTTTTTATAAATTATGTGAAATAAAATGAACATTTTACTATCTAATTTTCATTAATTTGGTTTATTTATTGAATAAAAGCTTTTGTTGATAGCTGTTTTTATTAAAATACCTGAAAATCAATCTAAATAGCAGGAAAGTACAGGATATATATAAAGTAAAAATAGCTTATCTTAGCAATGGATATTAATGATAACTCAAGCCCAATCTTATGTCGGAAAATATTACCATCAAAGATATTGCTAAAAGACTTTACATTTCCGTGTCAACTGTATCAAGAGCGTTGCAAGGTTCGCACAGGGTAAATGCGACAACCCGGGCCAAGGTAATGAAGGTAGCGCGGGAACTCAATTACCAACCTAATGCTTTAGCGCTTAACTTAAGAAAGCAAAAAACCAATACCATCGGTATCATCATTCCCGGTTTCATCATACAGTTCTATTCATCTGCCATTAGTGCAATTCAAACTACTATGGAAAAGCATGGATACAACGTGATCATTTGCCAATCGAACGAATCATACGCAACAGAATTAAAGAATTTACAAACATTGACCAGTTACAGGGTGGATGGCATTATCGCTTCCGTATCAAAAGAAACCAGTAACGTGGATCACTTTCGGCAGCTTATTCATTTAGGTGTACCGTTAGTGTTTTTCAATCGCACTTTACCTGAACTGAATGCATCTACCATCACCATAGATGATTTTGACGGAGCCAAAAAGGCGGTTCACCATTTGGCCACCAATGGCAGTAAAAGAATTGCCATTATCATGGGGCCAAAAAATTTGCATATTTATGAAAACAGATTGAAAGGCTATTGTAGTGGACTCAAAGCCAATAACCTTAAATTAGATAATGACCTGATCAAGATAACTGATTTAAGCGTGGAATCTATTATTGACGCGGTAGAAAATTTAATGGCTTTGAAAAATCCTCCCGATGCCATTTTCACTGCCAATGATGATAGTACTTTTTTAACCCTCGCTTTGTTAAAGGAAAAAGGAGTAAAAATACCTGACGATGTAGCACTGGTAGGGTATACCAGTGAACCAAAAGCAGAATATGTAACTCCTGCCATCACCACGGTAGAGCGACCTACGGCTGCCATTGGAAAGTTAGCTGCTGAATTACTATTAAATCAACTGAAACCTAATAAAGGGGAGAAAACCACGGAGGTGAAAAAACTAAAAGCCAATCTTATCGTTAGACAATCTTCTGTAAAAACTAATTTACTACAGGAGCATTAACCCATTTATTTTTATGAAAAAACGTTGGCTTTGGATTGCATTATCATTGCTTTTAATCGTGTTGGGCTATTTTGGTTATCGGAATTATAGCAAAAAACAACAACAAAAAGCTTATTTAGCGCAAGGAAAAAGCCATGCTAAGCAGCATTGCTCCTCTTGCCACTTATTTCCTGAGCCTGATTTACTTACTAAAGATTTATGGAACACAAGTGTATTACCCAACATGGGTTCGAGACTGGGCATGAAGGGGCATTTTGATTTTTTTTATCCCCATGTGGGTTATAATGGGAAACCAGTTCTATCGCAGGAAGATTGGGATATACTAGTTTACTATTATTTGATGAATGCACCTGATTCGTTACAACAAGTTAGTCCTGAAAAACCGATATTCGAATCCACTCTATTTAAATCAAAGCCCTATTGTAATATAACCGGGGGAATAGTAACTACTTTAATGCATATTGACCATAGCATATTCATTGCTGATGCCATAGATTCTTCCTTCCATATAATTAATTTAGAAAATTTTACAATAAAGTCTCAAAAATTTGGCTGGCCAATTACTGATGT
This sequence comes from uncultured Roseivirgaceae bacterium, assembly GCA_964592475.1. GTDB lineage: Bacteria > Bacteroidota > Bacteroidia > Cytophagales > Cyclobacteriaceae > CAZQEZ01. The sequence continues at coordinate 1,644 of CAZQEZ010000262.1, read as the reverse complement.
CAAACGGGTGGATCAAGCACTATTTTTAACTTCACCAGGATATTTACATCCCGCAGATCATCAAATGGGAATGGTTTTAAAAAAAGAAACCATGGAAAATGATCCCAAAATTGTCATTGATTCTTTGAGACGAGCATTAAGGACGAGTATTTCAGACTTTGATCAAAATGGGTTGGAGGATTTATTGATCTGTGAATTTGGCCACAGTCTCGGGCAGCTTTCTTTGTATTTCAATAGCAAAACAGGATATAAACGTAAAATTTTGGCCAGTACGCCCGGAGCAATTTGTGCTCAAATTCATGATTTTAATCAAGACGGCCTTGATGATTTTATGGTCTTATTTGCCCAGGGTGATGAAAGACTTGTATTATACACCAACATGGGCAACCAACAATTCCTGCCCGAAACTGTCTATCGCTTTCCCAGTGTGTATGGCTCTTTGTACTTTGAATTAGCAGATTTTAATATGGATGGATTGCCTGATATCCTTTATACCAATGGCGATAATGGTGACTACACACCCATTCCTAAACCTTACCACGGGGTGCGCATCTTACTGAATCAGGGAAATAATCAATTTGAGGAAACCTGGTTTTACCCAATGAACGGGGCCGCAATGGCAAAAGCACATGATTTCGACCAAGATGGAACCCTCGACATCATTGCTACGGCTAACTTTACTCGAAGTGGTAAGCCCGAAAAAGAAGGTTTGCTTTTTTTTCATCATGAGGATTACTTGAAGTTCAAACCATTTATTTTTAAAAATGGTGATTTGAACCAATGGAATTTATTGGAAATAGTGGATGTGGATATGGACGGCGATAAAGATGTGCTGGTTGGAGCTATGAATATAGATGCAATCCTACGGCAACAAGCAAACACTGGTGAACCACAATTACGAAATACCAGTATTTTAATGTTGGAAAACCAAACGATCCAGGGCAACAATAGCTCATCCTTCTAAACATTTTGCTACCGTGCCTTGTAAATTTATTAAACTTATTATCATGAAAGTATTTACATCAATAATGGTTATCTTTTTATTTATTACCTGCAGTACCTCTACCAAGGAAGCTTCCTGGAGCGAAGAGCAAAAAGAAAACTATGTGAATAATTGCCTTGTCGGCTTTGGCGACGTACCTGAAACAGAAGAACGTAATGTGGAAGCTTTATGCGATTGCATGCTAGAGCTACTCATGCGTGACTATACTCCTGAGGAAGCAAAAAACATCTCGATGGACGAGCAACGTGAAATTTTAGCTAATTGTAATTATAGCTGGTAATATCAAATTGGCGAACTTGCGATTTGTGAATTGATGAATTACTTTCTCTTGATTTTAGATTTTAGATTTTTTTTGGTTACTGCCATTACTGAAAGTAACTCCGTACATTCTTTTATCAAATCATCAATATCAGACTTTCTAAACAAATCACTTTCAACAAGCAACTCAAACCAAAAAAGAGTTTCATCAGCTTCTTCTACTACTATACAGATTTTCGCAAAATATTCAGCGTCTGATCTTGCTCTACAGGCAGCTCTGAAATTTGCAGCTAATGAAGTGCCCGATCGTAAAATTTGTTTACCTATAATTTTACCTTCGTCGCTATATTTTAGCTTTTTAAAAAATTTTATTATTTCAACTG
>CAZQEZ010000261.1:0-3989 GCA_964592475.1 uncultured Roseivirgaceae bacterium | reverse complement strand
TTTTGCAATACCGAGCATTATTATTTATAGGGGTTGTTTTGAGCTAATTGCCGGATTTTTGTGTAATAACTGTTTAAAACTTACGATATATTTTTCTTTCCTCAAGACTAATCAACTAATCAAAAGACTAATTTTGACTTAAAATAGCTAAACAATAACATCATAAACTTACCTGTAAACGCTGTTCTTGTTTAACATTTTATTTCGTAAGTTAAACAAGAAGTTTTAAATTTGCGTATATCATATAAGTTAATTGCAAAATTATAAGATTATGAATGAAATGATATCTCCAGTAAATCAGACATTGAGTAGCTTGAATGAAAAAGTGAGAACTCAAATTATAGAATTGAGTCAGTTGAGTAAAGAATTGAAGGATATGCGATTTGAAAACCCTCCTAAAGTTCTAAATATGATAAATGGGCAAATGAGAAGATAACTTTCAACTAATGCAGAAAAATTACTGAGCTGTATACTTAATTAAAAATTTGTACCAGGGGCGGGACTTGAACCCGCACGGCCTAACGGCCACAAGATTTTAAGTCTTGCGTGTCTACCAATTCCACCACCCCGGCACTTACTACATGATTTCATATAGCAGTATTTTTAAAGCATAAAAAGAGCGAAAGACGGGATTCGAACCCGCGACCCCGACCTTGGCAAGGTCGTGCTCTACCAGCTGAGCTACTTTCGCATAAGCATTTAAACCGTTTGTCAAATGGGATTGCAAAGATAATATAAGCAGATTAATTCGCAATAGATATTTAAAAAAATTATTCCCCTTTGAAGTCTGGTTTCCGCTTTTCAATAAATGCATTTACGCCTTCGCGCAAATCACTTGATTTAAAGCAGTTACTAAAGCTGTTTGCCTCAGTTTGATAGCCATTTTCATCAAAACTGTATACTGCATTAACACAATTAACCAACATACCCACTGCCAAAGGGGCATTGGCAGTAATTTTTTCTAATAGCTGCCTGCTTTTACGCATCAGATCTTCATTGTCTTTGGCAACATGATTGACCAATTTAAGCCTTAGAGCTTCGTTAGCATCTATATTTTCAGCAGTCATCATAAGCTCCAGAGCCTTACCTTTACCTACTAATTGTGTAAGTCTTTGGGTACCACCATAGCCGGGGATCATACCAAGCGTTACTTCCGGAAATCCAAAAATAGACTTGGTAGTACACACCCTGATGTGACAAGCCATGGCCAACTCACAACCACCACCAAGAGCATAGCCATCAATAGCTGCTATGACCGGTTTGTGTAAATTTTCAATTAAAGCAAATATCTCCTGCCCTTTTTCTGAAAATTTACGACCGTTAAGCTCATTTAAATTAGCTAATTCGTTTATATCTGCCCCTGCAACAAATGCATTGTCACCAGCTCCGGTAATTATTACACCTTTAATTTCTTTTTCATCATAAGCTCCTTGTATTGCCCTACGCAGTTCTTCAAGTGATGTATTATCAAGAGCATTGTATTTCTCTGGTCTGGAAATAGTGATGGTCAAGATTTCTTGGTCAATGGATATTTTAAGATTTGTTAGCTCTTTCATGGTCAATTATTTACTTCAAATTTACAAGCAATGGTATAAATAGAAAAATGAATTGAAAAAGATTTCATTTAGTTGCAATATTCTCATAAAGTAAGCTTTTTGCTATAACTAATTATAAAAATAATTAAAAATGATTGAATTATCTCCTATTAACATATTTGTTTGCAAAAATACTCGAACTGACAAACTAATGTTTGGCTAAGCTGTTTAAGATGTTATCCTTTTTACTACTAATATAATCAAAATACTATGTCTGCAAAAAAGAAGATTACCATTGCTTATGGCGATGGCATTGGGCCGGAAATAATGGAAGCTACTCTCAAAATAATTGATGCCGCAGGAGCCCAAATTGAAAAAGATGTAATTGAAATTGGCGAAAAGGTGTACTTAAATGGTATTACCTCAGGTATTGAACCAAAAGCTTGGGACTCGTTAAGAGATACAAAAATATTCTTTAAAGCTCCAATTACCACTCCACAAGGAGGTGGTTTTAAAAGTTTGAATGTCACTACACGTAAAACTTTGGGATTGTATGCCAATGTTAGACCTTGTCGAGCCTATGCGCCATTTGTTAAAACGAATCACCCTGCTACTGATGTGGTTATAATTCGTGAAAATGAAGAAGACCTTTACGCGGGTATAGAGCACCAGCAAACAGAGGAGGTAGTGCAGTGCCTAAAATTAATATCAAAACCCGGAAGCGAGAAAATCATCAGATATGCCTTTGAATATGCCAAAGCATATGGGCGCAAAAAAGTGACCTGCTTTACTAAAGATAATATAATGAAGCACACAGATGGTTTGTTTCACCGAATTTTTGATGAAATAGGTCAAGAATATCCTGATATCGAAAAAGATCATAAAATAATAGATATTGGATCCGCTTTGCTAGCCGATAAGCCAGAAACACTTGACGTAATAGTGACTTTAAATTTATATGGAGATATTGTTTCTGATATTGCCGCCCAGATCACTGGTTCCGTGGGATTAGGGGGTTCGGCCAATATCGGGGAAGAAGTGGCTATGTTTGAAGCTATTCATGGTTCGGCTCCTGATATTGCCGGCCAAAATATTGCTAATCCTTCAGGACTGATCAATGCCGCCGTAATGATGCTAGTACACCTGGAACAGCCAGAACCAGCAGAAAAAATAATGAATGCCTGGCTTGCAACCATTGAGCAAGGTATCCATACCGGTGATATTTATAAACCGGAAATAAGCAAGCAAAAAGTAGGAACCAAGGAGTTTGCCGATGCCGTGATACAAAATTTGGGTAAAAAACCTCAAAAAATACCAACAGTAGATTATACAAGTAATCCAATTGAACGAAAAGACCTTAAATATGTCGCCGAAAAAAGTAATATTAAAAAAGAATTGGTTGGCGTAGACGTATTTATCGATTGGAAAGAAGCTGATCGAGATCCTACCGTGATTGGTAAAGGCCTGGAAGCTTTAAATGCCGATGGATTGAAATTAAAAATGATAACCAATCGAGGTGTAAAAGTTTATCCTGGTGGCATGCCTGAGACCTTCTGCACCGATCACTGGAGATGTCGTTTTGTGGCTACTAATAACAAAATAACGCATAAACAATTAACAAGACTTCTTGATCAATGTGATGATGCTGGCTTTGACGCTATAAAAACTGAAAATCTTTACACTTTTGATGGTGAAAGAGGCTATTCATTGGGTCAGGGTGAATAAAAATAAACAAAGATATAAAAGTAGCTAAATATTACCATTTGGCTACTTTTTATTTAAACGCGCTTATTTATCTTTCCTGATTTGCTTCTCCAATAATAATTCGGTAAAAAAAATAAACATTACCGTATCCATCTCCATAATACTTGTTAGTAAAATAATTTTCTAAACCTTTGTCACTAACTTCAAATATTATTTTTTTTATTCTGCTTTCCCAATCAGCATATAAAGTGATTAATAATTTCATATTATCTTAAAATTTTATTGCCTGCTTGTAATTCTAAATAATTCCCCTTGTAATTAAGTAACTTCATTCTTTCTAATTGAAGTGCTTGAACTCTCGTACCGGATAATTCAGTCTCATATAATAAACTATTTTTGCTTAGCCAACTTTGAGAATATCTCGTGGAAGGGTTTTTTGTTACTCCAAATTTCCAAACTTCATCTCTTTGGAGATAACTGTGTCCAACAGGTTTTTTGAATCCCCGTTCCATTATAGGGTACCATCCAGCATTCTTTGCTCTTAATGAACATATGGAGAGGGGGAAAGTCTGCTTCAGCAGACTGGGGGTGAGGAGTTTTCAACATTTTCAAGTAAATTTATTTTGCTTTATATTCTCATTCTTTAGTTGTATCAAATTTCTGCTTTAATAAATTAAATTATTTGCACTTCTTTGGCTCTTTTCTTCCTCACCCCCTGGCCCCCTCTCCATTTGGAGAGGGGGAAAGTCT
>CAZQEZ010000260.1:0-4024 GCA_964592475.1 uncultured Roseivirgaceae bacterium | reverse complement strand
CAAAGATTGTAAAAATAATACAATAACAAACAATAAGTTAAAATTCAACTATCCATACAATTTCACATAGAACCATAAGATTATAAGGTTGAATTTACGGATTGCATCTTTTGAAAAGCTTGTAAATGTTATGTGACATATCTTGTTTATATTCAATATTATCCATAATACGCCTCACAAGCATAAGACCAAGACCTCCTTTTTTCTTGGTTTTAATGATCTCTTGTAAGCTTGGTTCTTTATAACCATTGATATCGAAACCTAATCCTTTATCCATTATTTGAAAAGTTACCCCTTTATCGGGTTCAATGTTGACTTGAATTTTAAGTAAATCATTTGAATTACAATTGTGGGAATGGATTATAAGGTTAGCACAAACTTCTTCTACCGCTAGCACCATTGAATTAATCTCCAAATCGGCAATTCCGTGTTTTTTAAGTTTATCCCTAACGAATTGTCTGATCGCCCTTAGTTGATCCTTACTACATGTCGCATCAAAATTATACTGCATCTACCAACGTTTTTGCTTCCTCCTCTGACGATACAATTTTGAAAAGCTGGTCAAGACCCAGTATTTGAAATACATTATATACTTTTTGATTTAAGCCATAAATGACCATCAAAATGCCTTTGCTGTTTAACTCTTCAATGTATGACATAAACACACCTAAGCCAGCAGACGAAATATAAACAAGCTGACTACACTCGACCATTATTTTTTTATAACCACTTTCAATAGCTTCTGTGATGGCATTGTCGAGATAAATAGACGAACTTGCATCTATTTCACCACCTACTTCGAGCTTATATACATCGTTGTCAATATTTTGATCAATTTGGATCATACCTTTAATACGATAATGTAGGAATTTAGTTATCGCATTTTGATTAATTGAACTTTATAATAAAAGTAGTGAAATCATCATCGGGTGGTTCTTTGTCACAAAAAGCATATAATTCCTTTAACAAATCCTCTTGTAATGCCTCGACCGACTTGTGAGCATTGAAGCTTACGAAATTTTGTAATCGGCTATACCCGAAAAATTCCTTATTTTTATTTCTTGCTTCAATAATGCCATCTGTATACAATATAATAATATCACCCGGGTGATATTGTAAAGATGAAATCTCGATATATTGTTTAAAATTATCATTTCGCAATATACCCAGTCCCAATCCTCGCGATTTTACATAAACCACTTCCTTTGCAGTAGCCGAATAATAAAGTGTGGGACAGTGACCTGCACGAGCAAATTCTACTGAATTTTGTTTCGTGTCTATAATAAAATAGCTCACTGTAATAAATGAACTTTTTTCAAGACAACGGCTGAGAGCGCTATTGGCGTGAATCAAAAAATCTTTGGCTGATAAATTTAATTGTACCAGGCTATGAAATATTCCTTTCATTTGTGACATATGAAAAGCTGCCGAGGTGCCTTTTCCGGAAACATCGCCAATAATAATCGCGAATCTTTCTTCCGTTATTTTAAAAGTGTCGTAATAGTCGCCCCCCACTTCATCAGCAGCTTTGCTAAAAGCCGCCAGATGAAAATCATCATTTTTATGTAGTTGGTCGGGTAATAAAGCTCTTTGAACTCGCTTGGCAATTTTTAATTCTTCTTTGTATCGCTCATTGGCTATGGCTTGGCTTAACAGTCTAAAGTTTTCTATTGAAATACTGGCTTGACTTACAAACGTGCGAATGATTTCCATCATTTCCCGGTTAAATCCATCGGTTACATCTTTGAGCAATACCAAAGATCCTATTTGCTTATTCTGAACATAAATGGGATAAGCCAAAACAGATTTGTAATAGGAGTCTTGAATTGTGGCGTTAAACCTGGAACCGGCAAGGCTTTTGTTGGGATCCGATTCCATCAATTTCTTTATTTTGCGAGTATCTATTTTATTTTTAATTTCCAGTATCTCCTGTTCATCAATTTTATACTTGAGCATCCGTTTTTCTGCAAGTTTGTCCGCTTCTACTTCAATCCACGCGGCATTAGCCATCACAGCACTTACTGAACTATCCAATAAAATGTCATACACTTGTTCTTCATTATAACTGTTTTGCGAAGATTGGCTTAATCGCTGAAAATTGAGTACTTCTTCTAATTTTTGTTCAAATACTGAGGAAGTAGGTAAATTAAAAAGTATAACTAAAAGGGAGAATACTGCATAAATAAAAATAAATATAAACAAAGAAAGAACCGATACATTATTGATCAAATTGATATCTACATTTACTGGTAGGGGAAATTCAAATAGATTGACTATGAAATACCATAAATATAAAATTACCAGGATAATGAGAAGAATGCTTTTCCATTTCTGCTTAAAATTAATATATGCCACCCACTTTAGATTGGCTGATAAAATAATACCTTCTATCAGCAAAATGCCTAATACAATATTGAAAGGCAGTTCGAAAATATCATAACCAAGAAAGGAAAAAAATAGGCTTAAAAATAATGAGTAAAGAAAAATACGCCAGGATTTGATAAGCGTTTTTGACTTTTGATAAAGTATTAATTTTTTCCAAACAACGAAAGTGGAGATTAAGAAAATAGCAATTAAACCAATGTTGATATGGTAAAATAAATTGATCAACAGTGGATTTTGCACTAATGTGCTGCCAGCCAGAATATATAAAAACAGCCGTATTAGCAATGATGCAATAGTGGTAACTAGTCCAGTTACAAACACACGCCATAGCAAATCTAAAATGTTGATACTTTCAGTGTCTCGCAATAGAAACTTAAAAGTGATAAAAATAAACACCAACATACTAACCAGCATGATCTGGGGAACAACTGGATTAACACCCGAAACTTGATTGTTAAGATGGCCGAAAAGAATGATTAAGTCGGCTACTGTAAGCATTAACCAGCTTATTATACTAAGTATAATACTAATGCTGATAATATTTCTCCTGGAAGTCTTCAATGTATAAAATCTCCTGCTCGATTTTGCAATTGCAAATTTAATGTATTTTAAAAATGATGCTTAAAATCTGAATTATATCATAAATATAAAATAGAATTCTGCAAACTATCAAATTAAAATAGATGAATGGTGAAATAAATTTTTTTGCCATTGAGTTGCATGTAGAAAATATGCACAATTTACTTAAACAATACTGCCTGATAAATAATTTATAAGCTTGATCAAAATAAAATGGACTACTTTTCATTAAATTGCTAAATACCATGAAGGCAACTTCAGGCCAAAAATTTTTACTCACTGCTATCGCGTTAAAAACCATATCCTCTTTAGCAATTTTAAAAATTACAGCCTTTGCATTTGGCACCACCGGAGTTGCTTTATTAGCCCATTTTCAAAATTTGATCGGCATTATCACTCATTTGAGTCGTGAAGGAATTAACCGTGGAGTAAACAGACTTATATACAATAAAAAGATTGGAAATAAACATAAGGAAAGGTTAATATTATCCGGGTTTTTCTACAGCACTATTTTGCAAGTAGTGTCGCTTGTAATTATTTTTTTATTTAACAGTTTCTTTCTGAAGCATTTCAATTTACACTTATCTACAACATGCTTCTATCTTATTTTTGGCATCTCAGTGCTGGTATATGGTATTTGCATATTTTTATCAGCCATTATTTACAGCTTAAAAAAATTGCGGTTTTACCTCTTAATAAATATTGCAGGAGCAATATTGCTACTTGCCTCTGTTGTCTATGGTTCACAGCAGCAGTACCTTGATTTTTTTCTGCTGGCTTATGCAGTGGGTCAGGCGGCCAATTTCATTGTAGTATTATGGGTTACTTACAAAGCTAAAATCATCAGTAGAAATAAATATAGTATTTCAAAATCTACTTTAAGTCAGTTGAGCGGAATGCTGTTAATGACTTTTTCAGTTTTACTTTTCACCAAACTCGTTGATTTTTTAGTGCGCGATTATGCCATTGAAGCTTTTGGGTTACACTACACAGGCATATGGCAAGCTGTAGTAAAATTATCTGATACCTATATAGACATTTTCATTGCTACTGTAGGATC
>CAZQEZ010000259.1:0-4048 GCA_964592475.1 uncultured Roseivirgaceae bacterium | reverse complement strand
CAAGTCTTCTTGTATTTACTAATAAGGTTATTCCACAATAAATCATATAGAGCCATATAATTCAATCAAAACCGGCAAATGATCAGAGTAACCACCCAAATAATTATCTCCAGCATAGGTTCTATCAGGGTAGCCTTTATAATTCCCACTTGGCTGCAGCATCCAAGCCTCTTTAAATACTTGGGCAGAATTTGGCAGGTAGATATAACCAGTACCTTCATTCAGTAGCTCTCCGGATAGTATGATCTGATCCAGCATCTGCCATTTGCCCCGGTATTTGTAACTCCCAATACCTTGCTCGGTGAGCTTCCACATCGGGTTGTAGAGAGCTTCAGTCTGTGCAGATCTGGTTTTGTTAGCTCCCAATGTCTCCCTTACGCTTTTATTAAATGGCTCATCATTAAAATCACCCATTACAATTATCTTGCCATTGGCATTCTTTTCAAAGGTATCTTCAATCAAGTTTTTCAACTGTGTAGCCACCCACAATCTTTTAGGCTCCGATTGTTTCTGACCTCCGCGGCGACTAGGAAAGTGATTGATAAAAAGATGAACGGTATCTTTATTTTCCAGTGTTCCTCGTACAACAAAGATATCGCGAGTACGATAATCAGGGTCATCCGGAAAAGTAATTACATAATCTTCAATACTTAATACACTAAAAGCATTGGCTCGAAAAATTAAACTTGCGTCTATACCCCTGTAATCGTTTGATTCCAAATGGGCTACCCGGTAATCTTTATTTTGCATGGTTGACAAAGCTACCCAATCATCCAGCACGGCTTTATTTTCAATTTCGGCCAAACCCACTATTTCAGGAAACCCCATTGCCTCTATTACTCGCGTAAGCATGGAAAGCTTCTTTTGGTATCTTTCAAGAGTCCATTTCAAATCCCCCTCGGTAGTAAATTCATCATCTCCTGGGTTTGACAAATCATCTTGGGTGTCGAATAAATTTTCAACATTGTAAAAGGCGACTTTTATCGTATCTTCTACTACATTATCTGTAAGCCCTTCTTCCTTTTGCATATCGCAACTTCCTAAAGCAGTTACAAGTAATAACAAGCATAAAATTTTATATTTCGGAAGCCTATTGTTGGTCATTTTGTATTTTTGCATTTAAATAATTTTTTACAAATATATAGCTGTGCCTGATGGTTATAATTATTTTAAAATAAAAAATAATGAAAAAGACAAAAATTAATATTGAAATAGATCTGGATGAACAAAATGTACCGGAAAAAATCAGCTGGGAAGCCACGGATGACCCCAATAAAAAAATAAAGGATGCACGTACGATGAGCGTTTCTTTTTGGGATCACGTGCATAAAAATACCCTGCGTATAGACCTTTGGACGAAAGAAATGGAGGTAGAAGAGATGAAAAGATTTGCGATTGACTGCATGGGCGGGTTGGCGCAAACCATTCTTTCCGCTACTGGTGATGAATATATGAGCAATGAGATAAATACCTTGTGTGACAAACTGGTGGAGCACGTGAAGAAAGAGGAATAAAGTAGCAGCGGGGTGTTTGTTACGCTAACGTTTGGAGAGGTATTCAAGGCAATAGTGCGGTCATTATTTAATTGGCTTAGTAAATTTTTGCTCTTATTTTTTTCTTTAGACAAGGCAAAATTTGAGAGCATATCAGCGCTACGTTTGAAAATTTTAACATAGTATAAAGGAATAAAAGGGGTTAGTTAGTGAGTGAATTAATTAACACACTAGTTTTCTTCATTGCCTAAAGCATGTACGGTGTAATAAAGATGAAAAATTGTATAGCAAATGGCTGTTTATTTTAGAAAATATTTAATAATTTTTACACCATTTGCTATATCACTTTTATCTTAAAGTAAGATTATTCAACTGCTATTGACATAGTTGCAGCTGTAATACCACTTACTTCTGTACTTGCAGGGATTACTGCATTTTTACCTTTCATAGTTAGAAAAAGTATACAGATCAAAACACCTAAAACAATAGCTTCTGTTTGCCGATCTTCACCTTCTTGATAAAGATTTCCCCCGGTCAATGGAATGGTTGTACCATCAACAGCTGTAACGTTAGTAATTTGAACTTCAACATAACCAGGCTTTCCTAGTCCTCTGGCCATTTCAGTTCGCATAACTTGTCCTTTTGCTATAGAACCGGCAGGAATTACAGTTCTTTCTCCTGCTTTAACGTCATATTTTACTTTAAAATCGATTGACATACCCGGTGCCAAAGATTCAGATGTTAAATAAGATACTGTTTCAAGTATAATTGAAGTACCCGCGTTTAAGGTAACTGTGTCTCTTGCGGAACCCGTAGTAAACACTATAACTGATAGAGACATCGCAATTGAAATAACTTTTACCCAAAGCGATTTTTTTATTTTTGTAATCATTTTTTTTAATTTTAAAATTAGTAATAAATGTTTGATGTTAGTTTATTTATTGTATTATAATCCTGTTTAGAATTATATCTTTTTGCACTTTTTACTGAACCTGAAATATTGCCAATATAGAAACTGAATGAAAACAACCCCGTTAAAGCTGCCATTCCATAATTTTCATTTCTAAAACTGGTATATGTCGCGTACGCGAGAAGTCCGTTAATAATGATTGATGATAAAGCTGTTTGCTTATGGCCGGTGTAAATGTATCCTGCTCCCGGTACAATGGATAACATTCCGGCCAAAAATGGTTTTTTGTAAGACAAGTTCTCCCGGCTATCTAAAATAGATAAACTTGCTTTTTTACTATAATTGAATATACTATTGTCTGATAAAGACAAAAACATATGTTTACTCTCATCCCATTTCTGCTGATGAGCATAAATTAAACCTTTCATTAAAATGGATTTATCATAAATAATTGAATCTGAAGATGAGGATATACAATCTTCGTACAAGGTCATTGCTTTATCATAATTACCAAGTTCAAAATTAATATTTCCTATTTCATTTTTTATCAATAAATTATTTCTGATATTTTCCGGAAATGAGTTTTCATAAGTAAAAATTGCGTCTTCCAGCTCATTTAATGCTCTCTTACAAACGAGAAAATTTAAATATTGGGAGGGGTGTATCTCTTGGGAGCCATAGAAAAATAATCTATTGATTTCTAATAAGGCTTCACGATAATACTTTTTTGAAATCAAATGATTAATGAATTCACCATTGAATGAGGTGTCCAATGCATTAAACAATATAGTTTTATTTTTATCATTCAGCACTTGTAAACCAACGGAATAATCTTGAATTGGCAGGTCAACAAGTTTTATACCATCATTTGTCAATAATTTATTATAATGTTTAGGATCGTGACTACATCTTAACAGTCTATCAGCAGTTAAAAAAGTTGCTGTAAAAGGATTTTTTGATTTATATGCCTTCATGCCAAAATTTGAACAACTAGGGAACATTTGACAATTACTCCCCCTGATAGAACTTATATATTTTTGATATACATCAATATAATCCGTTAATGCTGGCTGGCCATCAATTTCATCTTGCTCGCTTTGGCAAAAACTATAATTAATTATCTGGAAATAAGCAAAAAAAAGTAAAATTATCTTAAACATGTGACTCATTGTATTGAAAAAGCCATTAAACTCTTATAGATGGCAACTAAGAAGGTTTCAATCATGGCTTCAGGTTAATTAATTCTCCGTAAAGGTATTTGGGTATACGGTTATTTGGTTATTTGGTTATTTCGGGTGGAGTGAAATAGCAGAAATCTTAACTTTAAGCCAACACATAAACAAATAAACAAATAAACAAATCAACATTATTTGGGTACTTGGTTATTTGGTTATTTGGTTATTTGGTTATTTCGGGTCAAAACATAAACAAATAAACACAAAAACGAATAAACAAATCAACAAATCAACGAATAAACGAATAAACATTATTGGGTATTTCGGGTGGAGTGAAATAGCAGAAATCTTAACTTTAAGCCAACAAATAAACGAATCAACAAATCAACAAATCAACATTATTTGGTTATTTGGGTATTTGGTTATTTGGTTATTTGGTTATTTCGGGTCAAAACATAAACAAATAAACA
>CAZQEZ010000258.1:0-4068 GCA_964592475.1 uncultured Roseivirgaceae bacterium | reverse complement strand
TAAACTTATTTTATTTTTATTTTACTCCTCCCTTTCAAATTGAAACATCCAATCATAAAGGCTTCTATCGAAAGGGTCAAACTTAGGATCGGTCGTACCAATTCCTTCTCCATTATAAGTTCTGGTCCATACATTATGACCTACTCCATTGTAAATAGAAATTTTCGCTTTGTGGGTAGGTTTTGGCTCTTGCTCATTATATCTTTTTACGAATTCTTTGGAGGTAGCCATATTTACTTCATCTTTATCGCCTACAAATACCCAAATAGGGGTATTCCTGGATTTTTGCATACCAGACTTTTTGCCGTAAGCAGCTACCGGAGCGGCCGCGGCAATATAACTTGTAGAATCTTCCTGACGGGTAAGGTAATCATAAACACCATTGCCTCCATGACTCAATCCGGTAAGATAGATTCGTTTAGTGTTGATATTGTAATTATCAATAGCGTATTTTATAAACTTTCTTAAGTTTTCGGGATCTCCTGCTCCCCAATTATTTAGATCCCCGGTATTGCCATGATATTGTGGTGAAATCACTATCATAGGATAGGTAGGATTCCATTGTTTTCTTTCAATCATTTTAGGTGGACCATTGCGTAGCACTTTCGCTAACATATCAGGATTGTTACTTCCATCGCCTCTTTCACCTTTACCATGGAGAAATAATAATAAAGGGTAGTTTGCTTTAGATTCTTCATATCCTGATGGTAAATAAACGTAATATCCATATTCGGCGCTGGTGGTTCCAATTACTTTTGCCAGGTGAACACCGCCGGTATCTTGTGGTAGATTGGTAAGAGTGGCATCCTGAATTAGCAGTTCTTCTTCATTACAGCTAATGATAAAAAGAAAGACTATCGCAAAAAGTAAGTTAAAAGGATTTTTAGTTGGCTTTTTCATAAAATAGCGGTTGTTTTTTCTATTAATTCAACCTTAAAATTAAAACACTATTATTACAAGTTATTTAAAGATGCTCACATTTTATTACATCAGCATTTTATCATAGAAATTATGCTAATAATTATTATCAATGCGTCTTATTCCATTCATCGTTTAATGTGCAAGAGCATTATCCATAATAAATTTATTTGGAATGATATCTTGTACCTGCAAGGTTTGCAAAGTGGTAGCTCTCATGCTTATTTTCTTCACAATTCCAAAATTAATCTAATGGTTGTTGCTTCTGCTATTTTGATCGGAATGATATTAATCATAAAGAGGTTTTAAAGCCATTTAGCCTTTATGAATGATTTATTAATTTGGTAACAGTTACTTTTTTAAATTTTGTGCTTTTGCATATATTCATCATATGAAAATATTTATTAAATTAGTAAGTTTTTTATTAAATAAAAAGTAAAAATGAAGTGGTTTCTTATTTCTATAGCTATATTAGTTCAGGCCTTCAAAGTTTTTTCTCAACAAGTTGACAGTTCAAAAACTAAAGAGCACAGTTCGGAAGAATCTATCGAATTAATAGCTAAAATAGACGATTTATACAAAAAAGGAAAAGAAAGTTTTGAGAATGGTGATAATGTGACAGCTTTACCTTATTTCCTGCAAATAGATTCGCTATCACAAAAGCACAATTTGATAAATGAAACCACTGTAAGAGCTATATTAGATCGTTCGGAGATATCCAGGGTAACTTTTACACATGCAGGTGTTGAATTGGCTAAGGATTTGAAATTGGAAGCACTCGCAATGGCTGAAAGAATTCAGTCAGATGAAATGATCAACACAGCCTATGTTCATTTGGCTGATATTTTTGGTATGGTTGATGATCTGCCAAAATCAAAATACTACACAGATAAAGCATTTGAGTATTTCATTAATACGGAAGAGATTGAGGAAATTACCCAACTCTATCTTATCTATATGAATTATTACTTTGCAATTGAAGACCTTGATAGTGCTGAAATAAAGCTAATCGAAGGAATTAACTACATAAAGGATAAAGATCATCCAAAGCAACTGGCTAAGTTAAAAGTTTTTCTTGGTAATTATTGGGAAAAGTATAGAAATAATAGTGAAAAGGCAATCCCATTATATGAGGCTTCCCGATCAATTTATCAACAATTAAAGGATACTGTTCATTTGCATTACTTATATGTTTTGGAAGGTTTGGGCAATTGTCATGCTAAATTAAACAATTATAAAGGAGCTTTTGAGTATTATCAACTTGCATATGAAGCAGGCAAAGAGCACGAAAAGAAAAAAAATACTTTGCTTACCAGAAATTTAGAAACAAGATACCAGAGCGAACAACAACAAAAGGAAATTGAGCTATTAACCCTAAAAAATAGTCTTACTGAAAATGAGAAAGCCAATCAGCGGGTAGTATTATTTGCTATCATAATAGTTTTTCTGATAGTTGCCGGTGTTTTTTATGTGCTGTACAAGAGCAGGCAGAAAGTAACTAATAAATTACGCCAATTAAATGAAATGAAATCTGTTTTTTTTGCCAACATTTCTCATGAATTTCGCACCCCTCTTACGCTCATTAAAACGCCTATAGAAATGCAATTAGCTGCTAATGACATTTCTCAAATACATAAAATGCAATTACATAGTATTAAAAGACATACGGAATGGCTACTTAATTTAGTAGATCAGCTACTCGATCTTTCTAAATTAGAGGCAAGCAACCAGGGCTTAAATGTTAACTTAATAAAACCAGAAAGTTGGTTTAATGCCTGTGCAGAATCCTTTCAGTATGCAGCAGACCAGAAGGATATCACCTTCACTAGTTTACTGGATTTTCATGTTAAGGAAGTTTATCTAGATCCTGATGTAGTGCAAAAAGTTATTAGTAACCTAATGACGAATGCCATTAAGTACACGAAACAGGGTGGTCATATTACATTTGAAGCTAAGACAAATGCGGAACAGCTTTCGATAATTGTTAAAAACGACGGAGAAATTATAGCTCCAAAGAATCACGCTAAAGTTTTCGAAAGATTTTACCAATTAAATCCACAACATACCGGTGTAGGAATTGGACTTTCCTTAGTTAAGGAGCTAGTTGAATTGCATCTTGGTACTATTTCATTAGCCACTACAGAAACTCAAAATATTTTTACTGTAGTGATTCCAATATCAGAAAATTTTTATGATAAATCTGAAATCATTCGAAAGCCTTTATACGAGTTGCCGTTTTTTGGAAGGGAGCGGATTGAGTTGCAAGATCAAACTCTTAATTATAAAAAGGATAGTTATTTCGTTGATAAAGAAGAAACCGAGAAGCGTGAAATTATTCTTGTTGTAGAAGATAATGACGACATCAGAAGTTTAATAAAGCAGCAGTTTGAATCAGATTATCGCGTAAAAGAAGCCTCCAATGGCCTGGAGGGTATAAAGAAAGCTAAGTCTATTGTGCCGGATATTATTATATCAGATTTAATGATGCCCGAAATTGATGGCATAGAATTAATAAAACAGCTTAAATGTGATGAAATCACAAGCCATATTCCAATAATTTTGCTCACTGCAAAAGCAGGAGAAGAAAATGAACTGATTGGCTTAGAAAATGAGGCTGATGATTACATTCTAAAGCCTTTCAGCTCGAAGAAACTTAGTCTGCGTGTTAAGAACTTAATTGGTTCCAGGAAAAAATTAAGGGAAAAATACAACCAACAATTAGTTTTGAAACCTCAGGAATTAACTTTGGGCAATCCGGATAAGGTCTTTTTACAGAAAGTACAAAAATTACTGGATGAGAAATTGACAAGTAATGAATTTACAGCTGAATACTTTAGCAAAGAAATAGGTATGAGCCGAATGCAATTACACCGCAAATTAAAGGCCTTGATAGGCCTTAACACCACTGAGTTTATTAGAAGTCAAAGGTTAAAATTAGCTTTTGATCTTATTAAAAATGGCCAAGACAATATTTCAGAAGTAGCATATGCAGTAGGTTTTAATGATCCTTCCTATTTCAGTAAATGCTTTAAAGACACATATCAAAGGTCACCTGCAGAATATGTTACTTTAAATAATTAGGTACTTTAAATCAACTAATTTTTAATCAATTCTATTAAGGTATTTAGCTTTGAGTTTCAAAAATCATGA
>CAZQEZ010000257.1:0-4125 GCA_964592475.1 uncultured Roseivirgaceae bacterium | reverse complement strand
TTAAATCTTCCGTTTGCAGCCATTCTTCAAGTTCGCTTTTTGCTTTTCTTTGCCCTGATCATCATATTTTTTGCCACCGGAGTGCCGCGCATATCTCTTGGCACTTGTCATTCCCATGCGTAAGAATTTGCGTGCCATATCTGCACCCACAAAATCGCCTTTATAAAGGTAGTCTTCAAAAATATCATAGATTTTTCGGAATACGCTTCCGCATCTTCGGGCGTTTCAAATTTTCAGTGAGGCAAAATTCCTGATTTGTAGGGCTTTACGGTAAGCACACCCTTTTCACCTGCCCCAATGCGATATTTTTCAGTGAGCTTTCGGTAGTTAATATCAGGATCATGTGGTTTACTCATACTTTAACAATTTAAGATCAGAAAATTTGATTAATGTCTTTGAACGCGGTACAAATTGACTTAATTTAGAAATTCTTAGAACTATAAAGCTAAAATGAAAAAAGAAAATAAGAAAGCCACATCATGGCTCAAAAGAATACAGGAAGGTAGCTGGGAGCCAGAGATTTTGATTTCCGGCATTGTACTGTATGGTTTATTTCAAATACCTTCTCTGATAGATCAACTCTATATTTACTTAGAAAATTATTCTTATGCTATTCTTGATAATGGTTTAAATTTAACATTGACCTCTCTTTTAAAGATTTCTACCGTTTGGTTAATGATCGGCTTCATAAGTCATTTATTTTTTAGGAGTGTTTGGGCAGCTTTTGTAGGATTAAGCTTTGTTTACAAAAGGGGTGTGCAAATTGAGAAACTTCAATACCCTCACTTGTTCAAAAAACACCTATCGAAAAATAATGATTACAAAAATCAAATAATAAGGCTAGAAAAAATTTGCAGTACAATTTTTTCAATAAGCTTTTTAATCTTCATGTGGGTGGTAGGATTAGGCTTCGCATTGATTGTTTTGGGAGGTATTCTTATTTTATTTATAGAGATTTTCCCCAACAACAGTCAGAATCTCTTGTTTTTGGATCCCCTCATCCTTCTGATTCTGATAATCTCCATTATAGATTTAATCACCCTAGGAGGGTTAAAACGAATTCCTTACCTAAGAAAAATTTACTACCCCTTATACCGACTTGTTGGGTGGATTACGCTATCCCCTCTGTACAGGAATATCTACTACGGATTCGCTTCAAATCATAAGAAGTGGAAGGTCAGTTTATTTTTAGCATTGTATATTGTATTAACCTACTTTGGCTCAATTTATTTCAGAGGTAATGCAGTTAGTCCACTTAATGACATGACGTTAAAATTCGAACTAAATGAACCTAATGTAATGAATCCTTCCGAATATCTGAGTTTGGCAGAAGAAAAATACTCTGACCAAATCCACATACCTTCTGATGTAATTGAAAAACAAACGCTTGAGGCATTTATTGTACATCGTAGTCCTTTCGAAGATTATAGTATATTAAAACAATGCAATTACAATGAAATGATTGATAAAGATTCGGTGGATCAAACAGAGCTCAAATTTGAATGCCTGAAGAATTTCTATAAATTGAGGTTAAACGGAGAGGATTTGGATCTAAAATATATGTATTTGACTAATCCTATTACAGGTCAGGACGGTCTGAAGAGTTATATAGACATTTCTGATTTAGATAAAGGATATCACCAACTTTCATTATTTTATAATATGTATATTCAAGCCAAAGACAGTACTTATCTTATAGAACAAACTGTTGTAGAATTTTATAAATCCTCTCCTCAAATTCGCAAAAAGGATGAGCAAAATGATAGCTTAAATTCAGCATTATTGAAACCACAAATACCGAAACTTACAAAAAAATAGATAAACTTAACACTGCTGAAGGCTCTTTGCTAGAAATAAATAACAACTAAATGAAAAAGGAAGACCATAAAAAAAACCCATCATGGCTCAAAAGAATTCAGGAAGGAAGTTGGGAACCTGAAATTTTAATTTCGGGTATCGTCCTTTTTGGTTTATTTAAAATTTATCCATTATTAGGTGATCTCAATTATTTTCTGGAGATGAATTCTGGAAAAATTTTCTCCGATGCTACCGCTAATGAAATGCTTACCGCCATTTTAAAATTTGCCAATATTATCCTTGTCATAGGATTTTTATCCCATATTTTATTTCGCTCTGTTTGGGCTGCATTTGTAGGGTTGTCTTATGTTTACAAATCAGGCGTTCAATATGAAAATTTAAAATTCCCTGATAAATATATACGAGACATTAAAAAATCAGGAGATTACACTCGCCAAATTATAAAGTTGGAAGAAATCTGTAGTGTGATATTTGCAATTAGCTTTTTGGTATTTATGTGGGTGGCAGGTCTTGCTGTATTTGCTTTCATCGTAGCAAGCGGTATTGGTATATTTCAGTCGATTTTTACAGGATATTATGATTATATTATTTTTAATAATATAGTTGCTTTACTAATAATTTTGGTTTTAGTAGACTTTGTTACTTTAGGAGGGCTAAGAAAAATACCCTATTTCAATAAAGTTTATTACCCTTTACATAAACTGGCGGGGTGGTTAACATTATCTTTCTTTTACCGCAATATTTATTATGGAATAATTTCAAATCACAAAAAGTGGAAAGTAAGTCTAATTTTAATTTTATTTAGCTTATTTACTTTCGTATCCGTTGTTTTTTTAAGATCTGATGGTTTTATCTTTGGACGAACGATTGCGTTAGTACCCTATGAAGATAATAGATATCGTTTAGATGAGCAAAAATATCGATCAAAAGTTACTGATGGTTTTTATTCGAAAAGAATGCATATAAGCGACTATGCCATTGATAAAGAATATGTTGAATTGTTCATTGTGCATACTCCTCAATATGAGGAAAATTATATTTTTCCCGGCTGCGATTATGAGACTATAAGGGAGCAGGAAGGTGTTTCCTATGATTCTTTACGAATGGTTTGTCTTGAAAACTTTTATGGAGTAGCCTTAGATGGAAAGATGTTAGAGGATGATTTTATTTATCAACGGAATTCACTAACCGGACAAGATGGATTATTATCTATCATTGATATTTCCGATCTTGATAAGGGAAAGCATTTAATAGATTTATACTACAATTTATACAACTCGAAAAAGGATACTACAAGCCATCAAATAAAAGAGCAAATCATATTTTACAAGACTAAAAAACCATGAAAACTAAATTTAACGCAGATAGAATCGTCAGTGTAAGTGCCATACTCGTGAGTACAGCTACACTGTTGATGATTTTTTATCAAACTAATTTGATGAGAATAGAGCAGAGGGCATCAGTAATGCCGAGTTTAAGGATAGGCATTAGCATTGACCAAGATACTTTAGATGTAGTACAAGAAAGAATTTTTATTTCTAATGATGGATTAGGCCCTGCTTTCATAGAAAATATAGTGATAATTGATAGCACTGGTAGACATGAAACTGACCTTTACGGCTATTTCGAAGCGGTAAATTCAAATAAGAGTAGTTCGGGGATATATAGATTTTATGCTGGACTAATTATACCAAAAAATGACACAAAGATAATTTACAAAAAATACACTGACCAAGGATCTAATGTTATTTTATATAAATATTTCGAATATCCACTTGATTTACAGATCAATACACAGGAAAACACGAACAAAGCTGTAATAGAAATACATTACAAAAGTGTATATGACGAACATTGGAAAGTCCGTTCAGATTCTCCGATACCCATCAAACTTGATTAATGATGTAATAGATTTCAATTGCTTTTACTTGATGACAATTCCCTTATCAGGATTAATATTAAAGCCATACTTTACCATTACTTCTCCCACTTTTTGGGCTTCATTCATAGCCGTTTCATTATACCACGCATAATTTTGGTAAAGCACAGATTCACGATTTCCCTCAAGATAAAAATTGATATTGCGCTCAAAAATTGCCCTGGCTTCTTCTTCACCAAAAATCTCAACTAATGCATCAAAAGTCACCCAAGCTACCATGATGTGATGGTACAAATTCTTTTGATCCGGTGCGGGAGCATCAGGAAATAATTTTTTTAATTCAGCAATAGCTGCGTCCTCTGCACTGTCTTTCGCATCATTTGCTACAAACAGGTGTGCATTTTCATGTATAAATACAGAAAGCTGTA
>CAZQEZ010000256.1:0-4225 GCA_964592475.1 uncultured Roseivirgaceae bacterium | reverse complement strand
AAAATAATACAATAACAAACAATAAGTTAAAATTCAACTATCCACACAATTTCACATAGAACCAAAAATAAAATATCCCGAAAATATTTATTTTCGGGATATTTTTGGTGTTATTGTATAGAGTCAAATGTATTCTTGATGCTTTTTTCTTCTTTTGAAAGTTGCTGAAGTAAATTTTCTAGCCGGTCCAAGGCCTTTGATGCATTCTGGAATTCCTTGTTTCCTGTATACCGCAGATAATCCTCAAATGCCTGATTAGCTGATGTTATTAAAGCTTTAACATCTTGATCTGCTACCTCCTCCCTTTGATCCGGGGCTTCATCATCAGTTGTTTCTGCTTTCTTGGCAATAGGTATTTCCTTACCAAATAGCCCTTGCAACGCCTCATCAAAAGATTCTGCATAGCTAAGATTATCTTTGTGCATAACAGCCACCAATCGCAATTCGGGATAAGCAGCGGTTTCTGCCTGCAAGTAGATCGGCTCTACGTAAATAATCGTGTTTTCTACCGGTATCGCCAATACATTACCCCTAATTACATTTGAGCCTCGCTGGTCCCAAAGGGTTAATTGTCCACTAAGGAAGTTATCCTGATCAATTTTAGTTTCAACTTGTTGTGGGCCCAGTACTCTTTTATCTTTAGGAAACTGGTAAGAAATAAAGCTGCCGTAGTTTTCCGGATCACACATACCGGCAATCCACCCGATAAGTACTTGCCTGTTTTTAGGGGTAAATGGTAACATAACAATAAAATCAGGTTTGTCATTCTTTTCCGGCTCCCACATGATATAATAAGGCTCTACAGGTTGTATCTCACTATAATATTTTTCAGTAGCCCTGATCCACACATCTTCTTGATTATAAAAAACTGTAGGGTCAGTCATATGATATTTGGCATAAATAATTCCCTGGGTTAATAGCATATCGGCCGGATATCGAATATGGTTTTCCATAGTTTCAGGCATTTCTTGTCTACTTTTAAACATTCCAGGAAAAATTTTATCCCATACTTGAATCAGCGGATCTTCGGGTTCAAAAACATAAAAATCCACCTTGCCATTATACGCGTCTATAACAACTTTTACAGAATTACGTAAGTAGTTATCCCCTTGAAATTTCGGTTGTGTTACATTGTAAGTAAAGCTACTGCCACTACCGCTTTGGTCTAGCCGTTCTCTTGCATCATAAGGTTCACTATAAGGGAAATAAGTAGAAGTAGTGTAAGCATCTACCATAAATTTTATTCCTCCATCGGCCAATACCACGTACGGGTCATCATCAAATTTTAAAAAAGGCGCGAGAATACGAACACGCTCGCTAATGTTGCGGTGAAACATGATGCGGCTATTTTCTCGGGTATAGTTTGAAAGAAAAAACTTGGTGCCGTCAAATTTATAACCAAAAAGAAATTTTCTCCAAAGGTTGCTTATTTGCACTCCACCAGTACCTGGATAGCGAATGTATTTATTTTCATCACCTTCCGGATAGTCAAATTCTTCCTCTTCTGAATTTACTACCGCGTGATCATCCGTCAATTCTCCATAATAAATGCGAGGTTCTGTTACCTCTATCTCGGGATAGCTACTGATGGGTGGTATATTCTTAATTATCAGGTTGGGAAGTCCCTGATTGGTAAATTCATTTACTGTGGCCATTGTAAGGCCAAACCCATGGGTGTATTTAAATCTTTTGTTTACAAATGTTTGACTTTGTGCAGGCAAATTACTGGTTTCCATTTCCCGCGCTGATATCATTACTTCCCGATATTGATTGCCAAACGTGTAGCGATCAATGTCTACATCATGAAATTCGTAGTATAGTCTTATTTCCTGAAATTGTTTGTATACCTCATCAAGTGCTCGATAATCCCATAGCCGTATGTTGTTGAAAATCTGGGAATTGTTTTTGACCATTTGCTGGTTAAATGTATCAGAGGCCGCAAATTGACGCTCTTGTACCTGGTCCAGTTTAAAAGCTTTACGGGTAAACTCAATATTGTTGGCAATATATTGCCGCTCGTAAGTAATTTCATTGGGTACTACGGCGAGGGTTTGAAATAGACCTGGCGCTGCTACTAATGCTAAAAACCAGATAGCTCCCAAAACCAATGCCATTGTAAGAATTACAAAGGGAGGTGCAGGATTGGCCATTATTTTAATACGCCATATCAGCTTTTTGAAGGAATGACGAAAGCCCGGTAGCAAGGTGCCAATTGCAAAAATGGCTATGACTATAGATATAATAGTATAAGCAGGTAAACGAATATTCACATCAGTCCACCCAGGCCCTGATACGGCACCCCAATCGCTATACATGAGATTATATCGATTGAGGTATTGAGAAATAGCCATTACTAGAAGTAGCAAGGCAAAACTGACGTAAAAAGGCTTATAGGTTTTCGCACTCAAAAATTCAAACCCTTCTACCTGGCGAAAACTAGGTTCTTTGCCTGGCTTGATTAGAATTGGCAATAAAGAAGCAATAAGTGCAATGATAAATATTGAAGTAAATACTCCTGTAATTGAATTGTAAAAGGGCAAATCGAATAGATAAAAGCCGGTATTTTTAGCTAAAATTGGATCCAGCACTTCAGTAGAGGTTCCATACCAAAATTTTAAAATCAATTCCCAGTTAGTATACCCCCATACACCACCAATGAAAGCACTTAAACCAACTGCAATATATTTACCTCCATTAAAATTTTTGGGAACGTTTTTTAGAATAAATAAAACTAAAAGGCCGGTTATTAAAAAGCTGGTCACTGCCATGGCTATTTGCGAAAGCTCTACAATCCAGAACCTTTGGCCATAGCCTACTGATTGAAACCAGAGCATCTCGCCCCAAAAGTCCATAAACCAGTAAAAAAGGGGAGTAAAAGCAACTAAAAAAGCACCAAGAATAATTCTTCCTTTAATTTGATTGCGTAAGCCTCCGATTAAAAGAACGGCGCCAAGGCCAAAAAGTACGATGAAAATTATGGTATACATGATAATTTTTTATATTTAAAAATAATAATCGATCCTACAGGTAAAATGTTGGCTTTAAGTTACCTACATTTTTTAATCTTGTCAAAAAAATGCTGATTTTAGTAGTATGGTATGGTAAATTAATTGATATGAGCTTTAAAAGGTTTAGCTTTTGGCTTAATGTTTTTGTTAGAAAAAAATGAAAAACATTACCTGGATATTTTACTCGATTTACTCATAAATATTACATGGATAGTATTTTAACATTTTAGTATTAAAATTTTAAAAAAAACTATGAATACACCTTTGTATTGCAATTTGTTAAAATATTGATGTTTAAACACTTAATTATTTCGGATTTAATTAAATTAGTAATAGTGAATAATTTTATATTTATGGTACATCTTACATTTAAGTGAAAATCTTATTTTCTTTGTTTTTATCTAATATACATAATATCTTTCATGACAAATTAATATCAGTAACCCTAAAACTGTAATTAACATGAAGAGTCTAAGCTATACAATTTTGTTGTATTTCATCCTATCTCTAGATGTAGTAAATGCCCAATGTCAATCCGATCAATTATTCGCAGGTGGTAGTGCCAACTGTAGTGGAACAGTTACTATGTCGGCTTATGATAACTATCAAAATGCTACAGCATACAGATGGTACAAGAAAACAAGTTCTGGTAGTTGGTCTTATTTGGCGGAAACCCCTGTGGAATGGGGATCTGGCAATTATAGTACAAATATTTCATCTACAACTATTTTTGCTGTTTCGTACTTTAATAGTAGCAATTATTGTGAATCTGCAAAAGTAGAATTTACCGTAAATTTACCTGCCAAACCCAATGTATGGGGTGAGGGCTCTTCATGTGCTAGTGGAACAGCAACCATTAATGCGTCTAGTAGCACAAGTGGTGTTACTTTTTATCTTTACAAAAGAATTGGTTTAAATTACACTACTGTGGCCAATAATACCACAGGTAACTTTACTGTAAATAATTTCAATTCAAGTGATGCCCCTAATTATTATCTAAAGGCAGCTAAAACAGGATGCTGGAGTAATGGTTTTACTCAAGTATATATTGAAGTAATGGGAAATTTATCAACCCCCACTGTTTCAGGCAATACACCCATTTGTAAGTCAGGTAGTCTTACATTAACTGCCTCCGGAGGTTCGGAAGGCAATTATCGCTGGTACAACTCCAGTAACCAGTTGATCAATGGTGTAACAGGTTCTACATATAATACCGG
>CAZQEZ010000255.1:0-4235 GCA_964592475.1 uncultured Roseivirgaceae bacterium | reverse complement strand
TTATGCATCCGGGTTACAAACCCGGACGAGCATCGTGCTTAAAGACTTGAAGCTGGTCCGTACCGAGGCCGCGGTATAGTAATCCATCACTCCGTTACCCCTTTCCAATTATCCGTCCTGAATGGTGAAGCGGGTATCCCTTCCTGGTTGTACAGGTTCGTGGGAGGATTGCTTTGCCAGGCATAACGCACTGCCACCGGCTCTTCCACTTCACTGCTCCATACGGCTATGGTGTTTTTGTCCACTATTTCTGCCTGGGCCCAGACAAATTTTTGGTCGTCACCGGCAATGGCAAAGCCTATCGGTGCCATACCATCATTGGTCACCAGTCCGCTGCCTGCATGCTCAAAATGCAGGAGTATCTTACCATCTTCTTTTTCCATGCTTTCAAAAATCGGACCTGAGTAAACCAGGTTTTTGTCATAAGCCAGTTTCTCTGCCGCCAGTGCCAATCGCTTGCCTACATCCTGCTTGTTGCGGGGGTGAATGTCATCAGCTTCACCAATGTCGATGGTAACCGCCATACCGGTGTTGGGATAATCCAGGGTCATCAGTTGGGCTTCCCGCAGCTCGGCCCAGTTGTCGTCTACCGGTTGCTCCTGAGTCTCCATAAAGTTGGCCAGCTGCACAAAAAGGAAAGGTAAGTTGCCCTGTTTGAACCGCACCCGCCAATCGGTGATCATGGTGGGAAACAGGCGCTGATACTGATAAGCGCGGCTGGCATTATTCTCTCCCTGGTACCAAATAAAACCTTTTAATCCAAAGGGCTCTAAAGGTGCAATCATGGCATTGTAAAGCGCAGCTGGTTGATTTTGGTAGCCCGGCACGTTCGGAATTTCCGGTTCAATATTAGCATTGTATTTCCATTCCCCGGCCAAACTAATAGTTTCATTTTTATCTGCAAGGGCTAAGTTCAAATTTTCAGGTTTGCCTGTCAAGCCACCGGCGCCCCAGTGATTGAGAATTCTTACTGCCAACTGGTTGACGCCTTTTTTTACCTGTTTGCCAGGTATCCTATAAGCTTTTACCCTGCCACCATTTTCATGTTCCTCAACCAGGCTGCCATTAAAATATACCAGGGCATCATGCCGGATGATTCCCAAACTCATGATCAAATCCTCACCTTTCCAGTCAGCCGGTAAAGTTACTTCTTTACGAAACCAGACGAATCCATCGTAACTTTTCAATTCAGTTTCACCCCAGTCATTAGGCTGTTCCATGATTTTCCAGTTCTCGTCTTTATATTTACTGGTGTGTGCTTTTTGTTTTTCTCCCAGGTTTACCTGCCAGTAAAGACTGTCTCGCAACGCTCTCAGTTTTTCATTTTCCGGTTCATTGGCCTTATAGTTTTCCGGCTTTTGCCAAATGTCTTCCACCCTTAGCTTGTAATCGGGCAAAGTATGCAGCATAGGCAGGCTGGTCCAGGCTTCGGCAGACGTACCGCCCCAGGATGAATGAATCACCCCGATAGGAATATTCTCCTTTTGGTGAATATGCCGGGCAAAGAAATAGGCCACCGCGGAAAAATTTGCCACTGTTTCCGGAGTACAAGGTTGCCAATTGGCCGCTGAAACATCTCTCAATGGCACGTGGCTTACATCCCGCTTTACAGTGAAAAGCCGAATGTTAGGATAATTGGCTTCCGCAATTTCCTGGCGCGAATTGTCGACTGATTTCATTGACCATTCCATATTCGATTGGCCGGAAGCCAGCCAAACGTCACCTATCATAACTTCATTGAATATTTTAGTTTCTTTGCCTGCCGTAACTTTTAATTGGTGCGGTCCACCACTTACAAGGTAAGGTAAATGGAGCAACCAATGTCCATCTGCTTGTACAGTGCTTTGTCTGGTTTTGTTATCAATACTAACGGTCACGATTTCTCCCGGATTGGCTCTTCCCCATACCGCCGTTCCTTCACCTCTTTGCAACACCATCTGGTCGCTGAAAAATTCGGGTAGCCAAAGCTGATATCCTGGCCAGGCTGCCTGCAATTCTGGCTTCATCAAACCTGTCCAGCCGGCATAACCTTTGGCATTCATGTGCAGGTTGTCTTTCAAGAAGATATCCTCCTTCACCTGGCCATTTTCTTGAAGCATGGTGCTGGCCCCATCCAGGTAATGCAGGTTTTCATTTTTATGAATATATTCCCGGATTAAATTATTGGCTTGTCGCATGGCGGGCCACTTTTCCACCCGTAGCACCGAAGGCTTGATCGAGATAAAGTAAACTTCTGTTTGTGGCAGATTTTCTTCGATATCATTCGCCAAAGCGATAAAATTTTGCAGCACTTGCGCAGGAGCAACACCACCGGCAATATCATTTTCTCCGGCGTAGATCACAATCATTTGTGGCTGGTAAGGATAAATAACGCGATCGGCATAATGCAGCACTTCCGGAATGGTAGAACCGCCAAAGCCACGGGAAATGATAGGCAGCGGAGCCAGGTCGGCCTGGATGGTATTCCACATGCGAATACTGGAACTGCCGGTAAAAACAATGCCATCGGGCAATGGAAAATCCTGTACATCTTGTTGCTCGTATTCAATAATGGTGTTTTCGAAACGATCTATCGGTTTTTCCTGGGCATAAATTTGGAATCCGAATAATAATAATAATATCGCGAAAATTGATCTGAACGTGGTCCTGGAACACCTGGATTGCTTTTTTTTCATTATTTTACAATTTTTGTGGTAAAAGTATTAATTGAATGTGGTGGTAATTCAACCGTGAAACTTCCTTCTTCCACCTCAAAGCTAGCTTTTTGCTGCATCATATTGCCTTCTTCATTGGTGAAAATCCAGTGGAAGGTTTGTGCAGGTAGGTTACGAAAAGTTACCGTCTTGGCATAGCTGGCATCATTAAGTACATTAATCATGGTGTAATTCTGATCCTTAACACCGGCAAACACCCAAAGGTCAGGATCGGTTTTTTCAGCTTCCACAATGGTGGTACCTCCCGGCAGGTAATCGGCAAAATGCTTCATGGCGTAATAAGCAGGAAACGGACTTTCTGCCTCACGCAGCAGAGGAAAATTATTCTGATAGGTCCAGTATTGAGTAACGGTAGCCTTGCTATGTTTGATGGCACGGTGGGTAACTTTGGCCAGTCGCCAGCCATTTTCCCAGGTTTTATAGGGGTCGCCTTCCTGCTTGTAAAGCATGGCATCGTAACCGAGTTCGGTGCACCATACCGGCAGCTTGTATTGATCGGCCAAATCGGCAATTTCCTGAAAAACATCAGTGCCAATGCGATCACTCCACCAACTATGATAACTGAGCGGGCCAAGGTAAGGATGCAATTCTTCTGTGGCCAGGATGGGTTTAGCGTAGTCCACACAAGTGGCAGTGCTATGGGCATCGGCAGTAAGGAAATTGGTCTTGAAGCCAAACTTGCGAAAATATGGGCCGCCTATTTTCATGAAATCAATAATTTCCTCAGGGGTGAATAATATTTGGTAACCTCCGGTAGCTTCGTTAAAAGAGAAGTAGTCGATTTCTACACCATACTCATCACGTGCCACCAGCATAAAAGCCGCCACCGATTCCAGCGTTTCACGGTACATTTCCGGGTTTATTTTACGCTGTTGCCGTTGCTCAGGATTGGCAATCATCCACTCGGGGCCATCCCAGACAGAAGCCACGAAGTTGACAACACCATATTCCTCTTTCATGGTTTTCAGCATGTCGAAAAGACTGAGCATGACTTCATTGTACTGGAACTTGGATAGGTCAATGCTGTTGGGGTGGTCATTATCATTTTCAGGTTCCCATTTGCGTAAGGGTAGGGCAAACCGAACATATTTGGGTTTTAGGGTTTCCAGGGCAAATTGCCCCACCTCATCCCAGGCATGGTCGCGGTACCGTGCCTGGCAATAATTGCCGCCAATGTCTTCCATGGTCTGGTAACGTTTGGCTTTGAGCAGGGTAATTTCTGCAGTAGTAGAGTCTGTTTGGGCGAATATGGAAAAGGGCCACAGTAAAGCTGCAGCAAAGATGCTAATTAAAAATTTCATAAATAGGGGTTTTTTAATGTTGATAAAATTGTCTGTTGTAAAGATAGGGATTTTATGTTGATTTGGTGAACTGTTGAATTATTGTGGAATATCCTTATTAGTAAATACAAGAATACTTGAAATATTATTAAAATATTTCAATTTCATCAAAAGCTTAGAAAGAATATTTACTGAAGTTTCGCACCAGAATCGTATTTGGTAAAAATGGAAAATGAAAAAA
>CAZQEZ010000254.1:0-4250 GCA_964592475.1 uncultured Roseivirgaceae bacterium | reverse complement strand
GGCTTTTGCGCAGCATTAAACTGCAAATTGGCCTTGAAAAGGACCATTGATGAAGTCACCGAAAAATGGCTCCGCATCACCACCGAAAAATCGTTCCGCAACACCCAAAAACGGTTCTGCAAGTGGAAAAAATCATTCCGAATCACCAAAAATGGCTATGCAAAAGTGAAAAATGACTCTGAGTCATAAAAATCACTTTGTAGCCCATGTAAATTATTCATCAATATGTGGGCTTTATCTAAATAATTTAAATCTTGCGCCCAAATACATCATTCTGCCAAATATAGGGCCCCACACGATAGAACTGTCAAATCCCGGTGCAAATGGTTCATCGGCGCCCAATATGGGGTCTGCTTGAGTAAAGTTTAAGATATTTTCCATACCAAGGTAAAGATCAAAATCTCCCCAGGTTTTAGTTACTTGCGCATTCATCAGGAAAAAGTCGGGAGAATATTCCGAGCCTGTAACTGCTCCCGGTATGCGTTTGGCACCAATCCATTGTAAGGTATAATCGAAACTCCAGGTACGCAAACCTTCGTACGCCAGATTCATAAACGCCCTGTTACGGGCCAGCAAAGGTCGGGTAAGCTGTCCATCAAGGTAGTCGGTTTGCACATCATACCAACGATAAGCAAGCCTTACGTCCAGCATTTTCACTACCTCGTAATTAACTTCTGCTTGTAAGCTGTTAGAAAATGACTGTCCTTCCAGATTGTACATGATGATTTTATTCACGTCGTGATCCCGGTCTACTACTACCTGGTTTTGGAAGTTGGTATGATAATAATCAAAGCTAATGGATCCTTCACGGTAGTTGAGGCTAAATTCATGATTAAAATTAAAACCGGTATTCCAGGCAATTTCCGGGGCAAGACCATAGGCCACTGAATTTTCACTTGGTTGTATTTCCAATGCTCTGTTACTGATTAACATGCCAAAATTTTCAGAGAATATATTGGCAATGCGCGTGCCCCTGCCAACAGACACCCTAAAGGTAGTTTGCTCATCGAGAGCATATCGTGTATGCAAGCGTGGGTTGACTTGGGTGCCGATCAAATTATGAAAATCGGCTCTGAGACCGGCAACCATGTTGAATTTTTGACCCGCGTTTAATGTATATTCGCCAAATAAGCCGGGCACACTTTCTTGCCGTTGGTAGCGCTGCTCATCCAGTGTTTCGTCATAATCATCGAATAGGTAGCTGAGCCCCAATTTGTATTTATGATTGGTATTGTCAATGACTGATTGGAAAATAAAGTTACCGTAAAACGATCGCTCCATTCCTGTATAACTACTGTTTCCGAAAGTATAATCCTGGTTAAGCAACGAGCCTGACCATTGAAAACCAAAACTTTGATAGGGCTTATCAGGAAAAACATAACCGGTTTTACCCCAAATCTCAGCTCGCTTTGTTTCTCTTGATACTGTGTAAACCGGGTTAGGTACTTCACTGGCTTCACTCATTTGCCCTGCTTCATGATCAAAATAAAGACCTTTTATATTGATCTGACCTTCCCAGTTATTCTGATTATTGAAATACCATCGATTCACTGCTATAAAATTATTTCCAGTTGGCATATCCAGAAATGAATCTTGATTTCGATCCATTTCCAGCG
This sequence comes from uncultured Roseivirgaceae bacterium, assembly GCA_964592475.1. Lineage (GTDB taxonomy): Bacteria > Bacteroidota > Bacteroidia > Cytophagales > Cyclobacteriaceae > CAZQEZ01. Next base: position 2,634 of record CAZQEZ010000254.1, on the reverse strand, counting down.
GTCTTACTGCACCATGCAACATCAATGAACTTGACACTTTAGGATTGAACTGGTTGTTCAATACCAGGTTCAATTCACTACGTCCTCCTTCATTCAAGTAAGCATTGGCAAAAAGCTGTTCTTTATCTACCGGTTTGCGCATTTCTACATTTATTTGCCCGGCTATACTCTCGTAGCCATTAAGTACGGAACCGGCACCTTTGGTTACCTGGATTGAATTCATCCAGGTGCCGGGCAAGTAAGTAAGACCTTCAACAGTTGCCAGACCCCTTATCATAGGCATATTTTCAACTGTTATCTGCGTGTAAGGCCCAGCCAGCCCTAGCATCTCAATTTGTTTGGTGCCGGTAATTGCATCAGTAAATGAAACATCAACCGATGGGTTGGTTTCAAAGCTTTCTGATAAATTACAGCAGGCTGCTTTGAAAAGCTCCTTCTCAGTCATTAATTGAGAATTGATGGGATCGATTAAATTGAGCACCGTTGATTTTTCTCTGAAAATAATTTCTACTTCATCCAGGGTTTTTGTCTTATCAAGAGTTACCTCCAGATAGTTTTGACCCTTTGGTACTTCAATAGTCAAAGGCTCATAACCTACATAGCTTACTACTAGTTGATCAGTATCTTTTATTCGAGGCAACCGAAATACTCCGGCAGTATCCGTTACTGTACCATTACTGGTTTTTTGCCAGTATAAATTTACTCCCACCAAAGGCACTTTCTCCTCACCCTGCTCATAAACTATCCCGCTAAGGCTTTCTTGGGCAGAAAGTCTGCCCAAGTTTGCCAGCAATAAAATTATGAATAAATAATTTTTCATAGCCCGCTTAGTGATTAATGTACATCTACATCGTCACGATATTTGCAGCAGCCGGGTAATTTAGCGTAAGCTTCATCTGTAGCTTTAACCTCCTCGGTATCGTGACCGGCAGCAGCAATATTTTTATGAATAGTGTTTTCGTCTACCTTTTTGGTTTTATAGGCTACTTTTAGCATTTGCGTTTTTTTATTCCATTCGGCAAATTTTACCCCTGCAGTATAAAGAGCGGCTTCTTCAATGCGGGTTTTGCACATGTTGCAAACACCGGATACCTCGAAGCTAATTTCTTCAGTCGGCTTTTTTTTATCTGTTTGACCGTAAGCAAAAGATATTGTGAATATAAATAAGATCGATAAATGGATAATTGTCTTTTTCATCTTTATTAATTAGTTTAAATTATAAATAGCGTAATTCTACATGGTGAAGTGGGCCAATAATTTTTTGGCCAAAATACAATAGAAATAAAATTAGGCTTATTTAACCGTAAAAGATGAAAGAGCAGTTGAGAAGGTAAGTAGGAGAAGGTTTCGAATTATCATCGCCATCGAAGTATGGTTTATTATAAAGCTCAATTGCACCGTTAATTTGCGGTAATGATTTTAAAGCAGTGGGCAATTCAACTTGATGATCATTGTTAAATTTTAATAAATTTTCAATTGAAAGTTGGTCATCCTCAATTTGATAACGAATGTGTTCATTATCACAACAGGAAAATGAATTATCAATGATACAACTGCCTTTGCAGCAATTAGCTTCAACCTGAGTAAAAAATTTAACTTCTTTAAGATTGCCCATGCAATAATGCATACTCACATCCACTCCAATACTCATGATCAAGTAAAGTGTAGCAAACAAGGTGATGGCAGTATATTGAAGTTTTTTGATCATCAAATTACAAAACGCAAAAACATCTAATTATGTTATGTTGTGAAGAAGAATTAAAGCAATTTTTAGAAGAAATAATATGCTTCTTTGTTTTTTAGGATGAAAGCTTAATAAGTCCTCTTATTTTTCGGATGCTGAGCTATTTATCAGACTTCTGTAATCTCTAATTGTATTTTTGATTGCTACCGATGTTGTTTCTTCTTCTATTAATTCAAATAAGGGAAAAATCTTTTTACCTAAAATTAAGGCACAACGACTAAGCAAAGACTGAGCTAGGTTTTCGTCTATTGTGGACCAGTAGCGAGAAATAATATCCAGTAAACGGGAAGATTGTAGTGGTTTTTTAGATTCATTTAAGCAATTCACCATTCTGCTTAGTATTTCGTTTGTTTTGTTTTTAGCCATCCACCAGTGCCAATATTCTGAAGTTTTATTAATCAAATTATCTGAAGGTGAATCAATACCCTGATCTTTTAAAAAAGACTTAATTTTTGCAATGCAAAACTTTTCAAAATCCGGCATCTCTTCTGCCAAATGTGAGGCAGAAAGGTCCCAGTATTCAATTAAAAAATCAGGTATGGAATCCTCAATAAATATATCACAGTGAGATAGAATATGTAAACATTGTTCTAATAAATCAAGCTCTTGATCAATCTTTTTTAATTCCATTATAATATTGGGTTCTATGTGAAATTGTGTAGTTGAATTTTAACTTATTGTTTGTTATAGTATTATTTTAATAATCTTTATCTAATTAATTAAATGCTTAGTTGGTTTAAAGCTATAATTTCTGCTATTTCCTCACCCCCTGGCCCCCTCTCCATATGGAGAGGGGGAAAGTCTGCTTCAGCGAACTGTGGGTGAGGAATTAATTTGTATTTTATTTCTAATAAATCTTAAAATCTTTTCAAGAACTATTTCAAGGTGAT
>CAZQEZ010000253.1:0-4308 GCA_964592475.1 uncultured Roseivirgaceae bacterium | reverse complement strand
CAGAAAAGACCAATGTAGCAGAAAATGAAGCTGCCCGATCTTAACCGGGCAGCTCGTATTTTATTTTGAATAAATATAATAAATTAGGTCTCGCGCACTTGTTGCATCAGTAAGCACTAATTTATTGGTTGATACCTCTCTAACATTAAATGATTGGTAACTGTAATAAACATTCTCACCATTTACTTCTTTTTCGTAAGCATCATTAGTATCAGGAACTAACGTTTCGAGTCTTAGTAAAGGAAAACTATCAGCCGATCTCACGATAGAAAAAGTGCCCTCACTGATTACATTCTGATCGATGTCCAAAACTTCAAATTTACCTGAATTAGTACCTTCTACCATCAATTTTAAAGTTTCAAACAGCTCCAATGTGTCCCCTGTGCCATTACTTTTCAGGGTAATTTTTTCTACCGCAGTCCAATTACCCACATACTCATTCAAATCGTTGACTTCTACTGCCATGGGACTCTCGTCTTCACATGCCATAATTCCCAAAGCCATTATTAGGGTCAGTATATATATAACTTGTATTTTCATAATCTTCATTTTAAATTATCTACAATTAAACATTTAGAAACTATGGATTTTTAGCTAATGGATTAATATCCAGCTCACTCTGGGTGATAGGCCATATCAGCATTCTGCTATTCCATTTTATTGGATCACAAGCTCCGGGATAGCCACAATCTTGAGGTCCACTTCTGCCACCAGGTAAAAAGAATACCTCGTTAGGTTCACCATCGGTAAGCGAGCCTAATCTTTTCAATTCATGACTTCGGTAACCTTCCGCATGCATTTCTCTGATTCTTTCTTTAATTATTTCATCCACCAGCCCGGTAGTCTCTACAACTGGAGCCAGTCCGGCCCTTGCTCTTACGTAATTTAGATCTTTGAGGGCGTTATCATTTTCACCTTTTCTGGCATAAATTTCAGCTCTCATTAGCAAAAAATCCGCTGCTCGGAAAATTGTCATATTGGCATCGGACACGAACTTAAGAGTAGCCCAGGCGCTATCTTTGGCTGTAATTGGTTCCGGATTAGCTCTGGATTGGGTGAATTTCAAATTAAACAATTCTTTATAACGTCTATCATTTGTTGTATCAAAATCGGCTAACTCCTGGAAGTATTTTCCAAAATAAAGACTTATCCTTCCATCTCTCCACCAGGTATTGCTCAAGGCTTGTCCATTTCTGGTGGATATTTTACTTGGTTCTCGGGAAACATATTCCAGGATAACCTCTCCTTTATTTTGAGAATTTGTAGTACTGGTAATACCCCTGCGTTCATATATATCCGCAAAGTTTGTTGCCAAAGGATATTCGGATTCACCAGGAACCGAGCCAATCACTTTATTTATTTGTATTAGCGTATTATCAAAATCGTTTTGCTGCCAATACACTTTTGCTAATAAGGCAGAAGCGGCATCTTTCGTGGCTCTTACCTGAAAAGCAGCATTGTGTAAATTAGGGTCAAAATATTCAGGTAGTAATTGTTCGGCTTGCAATAAACTGGTAATAGTAGAATCGTAAGCTGCCGCTAAAGGAGTACGGGCTAAAGCCAAATCTTCCAAAGAAAGAATTGGTTTAAAATGAATTAGCGGACCTAATGCAGTTGCATTTGCTGCTGGATCTTTGGTTATCCACTGGTCAGCATTCATCTTGATGTACTCAAAATGAATCCATGATCTTAAAAACAAACCTTCGCCCAATAGTCTATCGCGATTATCCTCCCAGGCTTCATCTTGTGGCTGATCATTTCGGGCTGCCATTACCACCTGAGCAGCAAGGTTCTCTGCTCGGCTTACGCGTTGTCCGAATTCACCAATCAATCCATAATTTGTAATCTCAAAATTTCTTTGGTAGGATTCATTAGATGCTCTTCCACCTTTTTCGTAAGTATTTTCCAGGTAATCTCCTAATGCTTCCGGATAAATAAAAGCATTTCCTACAAAACCTTGAGGAGACGTCCACCATGCCCATGCGCCTGTAAGGGCTGCATCTAATCCTGCGCTGGAGTTACCGATTTCCTCTATTGTAATGGTGGCTTCCGGCCTTGGTTCGTCCAGAAAGTTTTCACAAGCTGAAATGATTGCAACCAGAACAATCAAAGTTAGTATATAATATTTTTTAAATGTATTCATGTCTATTAATATTTAATTTACAAAAATTAAAAGCCAATATTTAAACCTAGCAGCACAGTTTTTACCTGAGGCAAACTATATCCTATACTACCGGGGCCAGCATTGGCTCTTTGCTGATCGCCACTGGCATTAAATACTTCCGGATCCCAACCATCAAACTTGGTAAAGGTTAGCAAATTTTGCCCGGAAGCATATACGCGCAGGTTGGAAACACCAATTTTAGAAGTCAGTGATTTAGGAATATTATAGCTAAGCTGAATATTTCTTAACCTGATAAAAGAAGCGTCGTGTAAAAACCTGGTAGTATTAATTCCTGCAATATTCGAGTTGTAAAGCAGTGGGTTAGATTGCGAAAATTGTCCTTCAGGTAAATCAAGCCCCTCTTTCATATTAGCGCGTAAGCTTTGCTGTTCACCCGGATAACTTTGTGACCGTTCTCCCTGATCCAATATATAATTTCCATACTGGAAATAAAATAATACGTCGAGTGATAAACCTTTATAAGTGAAATTGTTGTTGAAACCACCAAAGAAATCGGGAAGAGATGTTTTGTCTTCAAGTATCATTCTGTGATTATTGATGTTGCCACCCAATTCCTCGGCATCCAATACACCACCTGTCAACCTGGCTATGCCGGTTTCGGCTAAGTAAACCTGATCTACTTCATAGATTAATTCAGTACCTGTATTAGGGTCTACTCCTGCCCATATTGGCAAGAAATAGGTGCCAAAATTTCCACCTTCAACCAATTTCACATCGCCGGTAGTAAAACTTATTATCCTGTTATCAGCAGCATTTACCGGAGGTGTTAGTTGCTCTGTAATGCCCCTGTTCCTGGAAATATTAAAACCGGTAGACCATCTGAAATCACCTCGATTGATGTTTTCGGTATTAATACTAAATTCAACCCCCTTATTCCTAATAGAACCAACATTGAAAACAAAATTCCTGTCCAGGTAACCGGTACTATTTGCCAGTCTTGACCTCAAAAGAAGGTTTTCCGAAAGTTTGTCATAAATATCAAAAGTTACTTTAACTCTATCATTCAACATTGAAAGGTCTAAACCCAAATTAAACTGCTTGGTGGTTTCCCAGGATAAGGCATTATTGCCAATCCGCTCGTAGGCTACTCCGTTAAATCCACCATAGCCAATTTCCGAGTCGTTTACATTGGCCAATGAAACCCATAGAAAGTCATCGGGTAATTCGGCATTTCCTACGGTACCATAGCTAGCCCGCAATTTGGCGAAATCGATAAAATTCACCTGACTTTTAAAAAAATCTTCTTCACTAAAAGCCCAGCCAACAGAACCACCGGCAAAATCTCCAAACCTTCTACCTGGACCAAATCTGCTGGACCCATCGCGTCGTGCAGATAACTGAACAAAATACTTGCTATCAAAATCATAGTTTACTCTGGAAAACCAGGAAATAAATCTGAAAACAGACTGAGAATTAGAAGTTCTTTCATAATTAGTGCCAATTGGAAGGTTTGGAAACGTTAATCCTTCAAACACAAATGTCTGTCCTTCGCTTTCCTGATTTAAGATACTAGAACCTAAAAGTATATCAAGCCCGTGCTTTTCATTAAAGGTTCTATTATAATTGATCGTGTTATTTATATTCCAGGCAATGGTTGAAAAACGCCTGGTATTTGTTTTACCATTACCCCCTACTTTAGCGTTATCGTTATTGGGTGGAAACAACTCCTGGCTCAGTCTTGAGTCACTTTTATTGTTTTGAAAATCAATGCCCCATTCTGATCGGATAGACAAACCATTTAAGGGTTTATAATCAAAATAAGCATTAGAAATACTTCGGTAGGTTTCTGTTAGATCGTCATAATTATTTCTATAAAAAATGGGATTGGTGCCTATATTGTTATCAGATTCATTAAAACCGTTAAATAATTTAGTAGGATCGTCTGGCCTATAAATGGGGAAAATTGGTAAAGCGCTGCTTTGAGCAGTACCAAAGTGTCCACCGGGATTTACCCTTTCCACGTAAGAGAGGGAAATATTCATACCGATACCCAATTTGTCACTTGACTGATGATTTACATTTAACCGGCCATTGGCTCTGGTAAAATCTCTGCCTATTTCAATACCTTCTTCACCTCGATAACCTAAACTGGCAAAAACCGATGTTTTATCAGATCCGGTGCT
>CAZQEZ010000252.1:0-4329 GCA_964592475.1 uncultured Roseivirgaceae bacterium | reverse complement strand
GATTATCCGGAAGCTGAACAAATGTCGGACCCAAAGTTGGCTGCCTGGGCAGTGGAAAGACTTAATAAAACTTATCGTAAACCCTTTTTCATGATGGTGGGTTTTCACAGCCCGCATACACCGCTTACATCCCCGCGGGAGTTTCATCAGCGGTTTGAAAATGAAGAGGTGCTACTCCCCCCCGTCAATGAAGACGACCTGAAAGATATGCCGCTACTGGCCCGGCAAATAGCCACGGCAGAACATGCCGGCATGCCTCATGGGGTTTATAAGCAGGTGAAGGACCGAAATATTCATCACGAAATTGTGAAAAATTACCTGGCTGCCTGTACTTATGTGGATGCACAAATAGGCAAAGTATTGGAGGCGCTGGAAAAAAGCAAACACTGGGAAAATACCATCGTTATTCTCACCTCAGACCATGGCTGGAGTTTGGGTCAGCATACCCATTTTCGGAAATATGCACTTTGGGAACCCTCCAGTCACGTACCCTTTGTAATTTATAAACCCAACCATCAAACCAATGGTCAGAAAACCGATGCCCCGGTTTCCTTGCTGGATATTTTCCCCACCATTGTTGATTGGGCTCAATTGCCGCCCCCAGGTCATCAATTGGATGGTAAAAGCCTGATTCCTTTATTGGAAAACCTGGCACATAATTATAGCAAACCTAATCTGATAACCCTTGGGCGCCATAATCAGGCGGTAAGGGACAAACGCTGGAAATATATACGTTACATCGATGGTGGTGAAGAACTGTATGATTTACTGAACGACCCTTATGAATGGCATAACCTTGCTTCCGTAGATCGCCATGCTGAAATCAAAAAGCAACTTGCTGCTCATTTACCTGCCGAGAATGTGGCGGCGCTTAACAGCGACCAGCAATTACCCCTGCAATTAAGTGGAGATAATTCCAGGAACTTCAATATGATTACCGATAAATTCATCCACAAACCGCTTCGCATCAAGGCAGTTATAACTGCGCGAACAGGTGATGGTGTAATTGCCACCCTTGAAAGCAATTTTGCCGGATTTTCGCTGTATGTACAGGAAGACCAGTTGTACTTTTCGGTAATGGATGTGCCAGAGCCTCTAAATTGGGATAATCTTTATCCCTCCAGGATTATTATAAAATCAGAAAAGCAATTACCGAAAGCTCCTTTTACGGTCGAGGTTTTCATGGCGGCAGATGGTAAGGTGCAATTAAAAGCCAATGATGAAATAATTGGAGAGGGAAAAGCCAAAACCTTATCCATCCACCCTGCAGGTGTAATGACTATGGGTGATGTTTCCGGCGACTACTTGCCGGCCGGCTATTATCCCTTGCGCTTTGGTTATTCAACCAAATTTCAGGGCAAGATTGAAAAAGTTGTGATTGATAATAAATGATTGATTTTAATAACCCTGAAGTATAAAAGTATTCACTAATAATTAGATACATTTTAATTTTTGTATATTTAAAATTAAAACATAAACCTATGAATAAAACACGCTACTTACTTTTACTATTCACCCTAGCCATTAGTGCCTCCCTATCTCAATCTCCGGTCGATAATCTACCTGATTATACCACCATGATCACCGGCTTTGGTGAAAGACCGGACTGGTCGCACGACAGTAAAAAAGTCATATTTGTAGGCAAACAATTTGGCGATGTGTTTGAATACGACGTAGAAACCAAATTCATCAAATGCCTAACATTACATTATCAGCATTATGGCTATACCCGTGTTAATTATCTTTCCAACGGAGATATTCTTTTGTCTGGCCCTATCCAGCAGTACGATATGACCGTGAAGGAGGAGAGGGGTAAGGCTAGATCTATGAGTTATCTTTCTGTATTGAGCAAAGAACTAGATGGCCCTCCAACACCGCTGGGAGTGGTAGCAGCTGAGGGGCCGGCTGTTTCCCGTAACCAGCTAAAAATCGCCTGGGAGGTAGCGCATGCGCAAGATCCGCTGCGGCTTAGTCAAGGAGAATCAATCATGTTTGTAGCCGATATCGTGTATGAAGATGGCGTTCCCCGCCTGGCTAACCAGCGGCAATTCTTCGACAGCCGCAATATGCCCTTTACCTTGCGGCATGTGGAAACTCAGGATTTTGTACCGCCCCACGATGAAAAGCTGGTGGCTACCGTGTACCGCAAAGATTTGACCACCAATACCGAAACCTTTTTGATAGATGTAGCCACCGGTGAGTTTGAGAACATGTCGAAATCTCCGGATACTTACGATGAAGCCGAGGGTGTTTTTCCCGATGGAAAATACACGACCACTGAAACCGGCCCCAGCAACGGCCGCAATTTCCCTATGGTAGATATTTATAAATTAATCCTGGATGGAAGTGGTAAAAAGGAAAGACTAACCTATTTTAGTGAATACGAAGGCTACAAAGCTACCCAGTCGGTAATTAGCGATGATGAAAAAAAGATGGTCTTCCAACTGGGAAAATCAGGTGATGAAGCAGGCCAGGGACATGGTTTGTTTATCATGGATTTGGAAAAAGCAATGAAAAAGTTAGATTGATTTTTTATAGTAGGCATGAATGAAATTCTAACCAATATGGATGCATTAAAAAAGTTGTGTGAGCAGCATTATGTTGCCCGGTTATCTGTATTTGGTTCAGTTTTAACCCAGAATTATAATGAAAGTAGTGACATTGATTTTTTAGTACAATTTTCTGGTGTAGATCAGAATAATTATTTTGATAACTTTCTTGATTTCAAGGAAAGCTTAGAGTCGCTTTTGGGTCGAAATGTGGACCTTTTAGAAGAGCAAACATTAAAAAACCCGATTCTTATTAGATCTATCGAAAGAAATAAAAAGTTGCTCTATGGATGAAAGAATAATATGCCTACGATAATATTTCGGATGAGAATATTTGGGCAATATTGATTAAACACCTTCCCATATTAAAACATGAAATTTCTGAATTACTTAAGGATATCGACTAATAAAACAAACCTAAAAATTATCAAAAATGAAAATCACACGTAGAAATTTTTTAAGCAAATCAATGGCAGGTATAGCCGGAGTTTCCATTGCCCCTTATTTACACGCTTTTGGTAAATCAGCCAATGATGTTATCCGCATTGGCGTAATTGGCCCCGGGCGTAAAGGCCTTAATCTGGCCAGGGCCTTTATGAATATTGAAGGCGTGCAGGTAGTTGCTGGAAGCGATGTTTACGGCAGAAAACGGGAACGCTTCGAAAGAGAAGTCAAAGATTTTTATGCCGGTAAGAAAATGCCGGCCGAGGTAAAAACTTATGAGCACTACCACGACCTGCTCAACCGAAAAGACATTGATGCAGTAGTAATAGCCACTCCGGACCATTGGCACGCTTTAAACGCAATTGATGCAGTAAAATCCGGTAAAGATGTTTACCTGGAAAAACCGATGACCTTTACCATTCGCGAAGGTCAGGCATTACGACTGGCAGTGCGGGACCACAACCGGGTACTGGGCATCGGCAGCCAGCAGCGATCTGATCCGCAATTTCAGCATGCAGTTAAATTGGTACAGGAAGGTGCAATCGGTCGCATACAGAAAATCAACGCCCATGTAGGCAATCCGCCAACCATCTACAACCTGCCGCAACAACCAATTCCTGAAGACCTTAACTGGGATTTATGGTTAGGCCCTAGCCCTTATGTGCACTATAATCCGGAACTGGCACCTCCCATTTCGCTTAATCCACCTAAAGATGAAGAATTCTGGGCAGGCTGGCGCTGGTACAAAGAATTAGGTGGTGGGTTTACCACCGATTGGGGTGCCCATATGTTCGACATAGCCCAATGGGGCATAGGCATGGATGGCAGGGGGCCAATTGAAATTATTCCTGCAGGTTATAAAGGCACTCCTTACCTTACTTACATTTATGATAATGGGGTGGTAATGACCGAAGAACCTTTTGATGAGAATAAAACCAAAGGGGTAAAATTCTGGGGTAACGATGGCTGGATTGAAGTATCTCGAGGATTTTTCAAAGGTTCAACACCTGCATTGGCACCAAAAGTAAATAAAGATAATGAGGTGAAAAACAAACATGAAAGGGACTTTATTAATGCGGTACGGGAGAGAAAAGACCCACAGGTACCGGTGGAAATTGGCCATAGCAGTTGTACCGTTTGTACTCTAGGCAATATATCTTACGAACTTGGCCGTCCGGTACGCTGGAATCCCGATACCGAAACATTTGTAAACGATCCGGAAGCGGATAAGCATCTGCATCGGGAGTACCGGGATGGGTATCAGTTAGGCGTTTAGTAGCTCGCCGGGGCACAAAAAAAGTTGCACGCGAAGCCGCTAAGAAAGTGTCACGCAAAG
>CAZQEZ010000251.1:0-4350 GCA_964592475.1 uncultured Roseivirgaceae bacterium | reverse complement strand
CAATACTGACAGCTTTTAAACTTCGTCGGGGTGGCAGGATTCGAACCTGCGACCTCCTGCTCCCAAAGCAGGCACACTAACCGGGCTGTGCTACACCCCGAAGTTTTTTATCTCCACAATCAAAATAATTGCGGAGAGAGGGGGATTCGAACCCCCGGTACGTTTTCACGTACGCATGTTTAGCAAACATGTGGTTTCAGCCACTCACCCACCTCTCCAGTGGTTCCAGCATGAAAAAAATCATCAGTTAATGATGATTTTTACCCCAATTTTCAAATCGGATTGCAAATATAGTAATATTTAATTACTTGTAAAGAATTCTGAGAAAATATTTTATATAAATAAACAGGCCAACAACTCCAATAAATTGACGTACTTACTTGAATATCACTGCAAAAAAGTCTCTTTTGATTGGATTTCTATAGTTTTCAAGCCAGCTTTCTCAAACTTTTTATTCCATTCATCCAATTGTGAAATGAACTGATCAAAGCGCTTCTTAATTTTCTCCATTTTAGCATGAAGCGATTTTACTTTAGCTATTTGAGTATCGGTAGGCATGCCTGGATAGTTACTGATCAACCGGTACGATTCTGATATTTCCTCTCTGATTTTTTCTTCTTCATCCACATAACCATCACCTCCTAAACCTACCAAAGTTCCTTTAAAACTATTAATCTCTGCAGTCCATTGCTTCAATTTTTTACGATCTTTTGCTACTGCATTGGCTTTAATAGTTTCTTGGGCCAGCCCAGAAAAAACTAAAGATAATTAATATTAAGAAATGCTTCATTAAAGTTGCAGATAATTATCCGGGAAAATCAAATACATCATCACTAATGTCTTCATTAATTTTGTATGCATTGATAATTATTTTTTGTCCTGTTTGACCATTGTACTTTGTTTCAATAAAATGAGGCATTATTAACCCATAGTCTGTTTCTTGGTAATCACTCAAATAAGTTTCAACTGTAGTTCCCGCTGCCTGACCTTCATCGATGGTAGTTCTGGTCATGATAGGTACATAGTTTTCTTTGTCGAAGAAATGGTATTCAACTTTTTCGGTTTTGTCGTTATTGACATTCTTGCTCATTTTAATTTTGAAAGTTTCTACTCCGTCAATTTCTTCAGTTCCTTCTAGTGCTATGGTATGACCTTTTTCTTTGTAATTGATAAATTCGTCTTCAAAACTAGCTTCTTCCGCGACCATTTTTGCTTGTACTTCTGGTAATTTTTGTGCCTGATTGCCAGCCATTGGGTTTAATGTCCAGGCAGTATTTCCATCATAAGCTTGAGGAATCATTGTTTTACCAGCAATGTCAACTTCTATCTTAACTTTATCTGGCGATTTGCCATACATAGTAAAAGGAAATTCTCCTTGGGGCGACGGAGCAGTCCCTATAGCTTTCATGCTTTTCATTGTTTTCCACTTGTCAATGCCACCGGTATTTTCAAAGTAGTTATCCAAAATTTCGTCAGCAGTCTGAGCGTAAGTAATTGTGCAAAAGAGAACTGAGAATAAACTTAATAATAATGTTTTAAATTTCATGACTAATTAATTTATGCAATAATTGTAATAAAAAGAAATTGTTCAAATATACGAAAATATATTATATATTACATTGGTTTTAAAGGCTATAAAAAATATAAGTATGAATCTAATGATAATAAAATAGAAAAACCAGGATTATATAATAAAACCATAGGCTACCAGGTATATAGTGGTAAAAATGAAATTGAATATTAGGGAACGAATTATAACGCCAGCTTCAAATGAAATATTTTTAAATAATTTTAGTGACAATAAAATTACTAAAAGTACAAGAGAGGCAATTGCACTTATTAAAATCATAATTCTTGCTCCGGGATTTTGCAAATATTCAAGAGATATTCCAAGGAAGCCAATACTGGAAATAAGATAAACCAATTTAGATACGATCATAGCCAATAGGCTTTTGCCCTCATTGATATTGTAGTCAAATGAGGCCAAATAATATATAATAGCAATTGTAACGAGAGGAATTATAATCAATTTGTTGTACTGCATTGGAGTATAATTGAAAACTAATAATGCAATAAAGAGCATAAATATGGCAGCAAGTTCCAAAAGATTGAGGTTTTTATTTACCCAGGTACCTGCCTTGGCTATAAAAGATTGTTTTTTCATAAAACAAATATAGCTAAACTAAGTCGCTGATTACTAAGGTATATGCATTTTTCAGTAATGTGCAAGCTGGATGATGTAAAATAAGTAAAGCACATAACATGCTGAATAACAATTAGTTATATTGTGTTAATTAAACAATTAGCACAAGGTTTATTTTTGTCATTTTAAAGCGCCTCAATTATTTTCAAATTCTATATTATAGAAGAAATGAAGATCTATTATAGAAATATTATGGAACAAACCATAACCGATAAAATCATTAGAAACGACATTTCAGACCCGGGTGGAATTACAGGATACAAAAACCCCATGTTGCACGATAATTTGTCAAAAATCATTCGATGGTATAAAGGACGAACCACATTTGAATCATGGAAAACAAACCCTGATTTTACCTGGCAATCCCGTTTTCACGACCACATCCGATGAAATGATGAATCTTTTCATCGGATCTCTGAATATTTAATTAACTGAAGTTTTGTTTCTCATATAGGTCTGTGAGGATTAAAAAAATCAATTAAAGCATCAGCCAACTGGCTGATACCATGAGTGCAGGAACGAAAAAACAGCGGAGCCTGTACCGATTTTACATCGGTAGTGAGCGAGGGTATTGTGGTGCGAAGCATTGTTTTTTCTGGTCTTTTTGCTTACTTTTTTGACAGGAAAAAAGTAAGGCCAGTCCGGCCGTGCTTCGCCCACCTCGTTCGCCTAAAGCTTTTAGCGGTGGCGCAAGCGGCTACGCGAGGACAAAAGCCAAAAACTAGCAGCTGGTAAATTGGAAGCTGAACTGACCCAGGAAAATCACAACACCACAACCCTAAGCCGAAAACACCCCTCAAAAATAGCAAGATCGAGGTTGAGCTTTCAGGCTTTGTTGCAAAGATTGACGGCGTAGAAAAGTCGCCATAAAATTTAATTGCACGGATTTTTTATTTATATTTGTACGTACTGAATAAATGATTATGGACACAAAATTGACTTTAAAGCTTAATCAAGAGGTTATTGAGAAAGCCAAAAAATATGCTTCAAACAAAAAATTGAGTTTATCTCGAATTATTGAAGCCTATTTACAATCCTTAACTACCGAAAATGATACTTCTGATTTTGAGATTTCTCCTTTTGTGAAAAGCATTGCAACGGGAATTGAAATACCGACTGATTTGAACTATAAAAAAGATTATTCTGATCATCTAATGGAGAAGTATAAATGAGCAAAAGGATTTTTATAGACACCAATATTATGTTGGACTTTTTAGGAGAACGGAAACCATTTTACGAGCCGATCGCGAAAATTGCAACTTTAGCAGAAAAAAAGAAATTAACAATGATTGTATCCCCTATTTCATTTGCAACGGTACACTATTTTCTTGTGAAATTCGAGAACCCAAAAATTGCCAGAGAAAAACTAAGGAAATTCAAAATAATCAGCAAAGTATGTTCTTTAGACGAACAGACAATTGAAAAGGGTCTTAATTCTTCTATAGAAGATTTTGAAGATGCGTTGCAATATTTCGGTGCGACAGAATCGGAATGCCAAATAATAATAACAAGAAACGGAAAGGACTTTAAAAAGTCATTATTACCTGTAATGACAGCGGACGAATTTTTAAAATCTTTGAATAAAAAATAAGCACACCACAACCCTAAGCCGAATAGCTGAAATACCCAAAAAAGCCTGATTGCCTATTTTATTACCATTTGCACAAAAAATAGAATATGTTTTTTTGGCGATGTGGTAGATGACAATATGGTTTTGAAGGAAATTGGGGAAATTGCCAACAATTGTTGGTTGGAAATACCGGAACATTTTCCATTTGTGAAATTGAAAAATCACATCGTAATGCCCAATCATGTGCATGGAATTGTGGTAATTGATAAACCGGATAATGGGCGAAATGATAATCCCGATGGGCGCAACGTTGGGCCGAACGTTCCAATGGCAATGGTAGAGACGCGATTAATCGCGTCTCTACCATTGGAACCATTGGAACCGGAACCATTGGAACCACCGCAACCAAATAAAATCCCCGGTGGAATTACAGGAAACAAAAACCCCATGTTGCACGATAATTTGTCAAAAATCATTCGATGGTATAAAGGACGAACCACATTTGAATCACGGAAAATCAACCCTGATTTCGCCTGGCAATCCCGTTTTCACGATCACATCATCAGAAATGATGAAT
>CAZQEZ010000250.1:0-4374 GCA_964592475.1 uncultured Roseivirgaceae bacterium | reverse complement strand
AGGAATAAGGATTTTAAATTTTATTATATTTTTAATCTTTAGAATAAATTTAGTATTAATGTAATGCAAAATAAATAAAATAAAATAAGAAAGTAATGTAGTTAATGCAGCAATCTGATAACCGTATTTAGGAATAAAAATATAATTTAAAACAATATTTAGAAAAACGGCAATGATTGTAATAAATGAAATTAATCCTGTTTTCTTTTTATAATATGCATAAGACGAATATGTTATATATAAATATACCAAAATGTAACTAAATGAAATAACTGGAATTAAAATGAGGCCCTCTTGATAATCATTTGGCGCAAAAAAATGTAATATCTCAGGTGATAAAAAGATAGTAACTATGGCAGACAAAACAACATACTTCATATATTTTTTTGCCTTTTTTATTATAGTATCATATTCAGCATTATTAAGTGCTTTATAAAAAAAAGGCGACCATGCTTTATTTAAAGCCATAACTAACACATGTACTATCATACCAATATTATACGCTAATGAATAAATCCCCGTAGCTTTGCTATCAACAATTTGATTAATGATTATCCGGTCAAAGAATGAAAGTAAAAACCCAGCCAATATATGGGGTACAAGTGGTATGCTAAATTTTAAAGCTTTTTTTAGTTGTTTAATATCAATTTGAAATGATGAAAATCGTGAGATTTTAAATATAACATAGAATAATAAAATCCCATTAATCACGAACTGTGCATAAACCCTCCCATAATATTTATTGTCGGCTAATCTGTCAATCCAAAAAATTGCTAATAAAACAACAATAACGGTATTAATAATAGATAATACAGCATATTGTTTACTGTTACTACTTGCTTGCAAATAACTTAAATAAAACCAAGTAAAAGCAGAAAAAACAGCAATAATTGTACTAAAAAACAGCAGTTTTGAAGGGATACTTAAAAAATAACTAAGGTCATTTTTTAGTAAATAGACGATAAAAACAAATGCTATATTATATAAAATAAAAAAGGAAACGATTGAAATATAGAACGTTTTGAAATTTGTTTTTTCATCATGATAATATCTTAAAATTGCCCCCCTCGCTCCTAATGTAGTGAATACAATTAATATATTTATTAATGACTGAAATATGGTAAGCATACCATATTCTTGTACATTAAGCAGGCGCGTAAAAATAGGTATAGTAAGAAATACAATACCCTTTTGGAAAAAAACAGCAATAAGATAATGACTGCTACTGCTTTTATTGATTATTTTAAGCGTGTTATTAACTATGCTTTTCACTATGAAATAATATATTATTTAACCTAATCTACTTTTAAAAATTTTCTTATTCCCGGATTTCTGCCGTTAAAGCCATCAATAAACACTACTTGATCTACCACGTTTCTTAATTCCTCTACTAATTTGCTGCAAACATCAGAAACATTCCATTTAACTTTATTATATTTTGAATAAATACCAGAAGAATCCCTTAAACATATGTAGGGTTTACCAGGATCAATTTGTGGAGATAATTTATACAATGGATTTTCTTTGGTATTTTTAGGATTGTATGCCAAGAGGGCATCGGGAACAAATTTTGCATGTTTAACCCCCAAATTATTATTGACTTTAATTTTAAAAAAACCGGAATTATCTATTTGATAACTGATACATTCTTTTGGACATGTCCCTATGCACAAACCACAGCTACAACAATTACCCCGAATATATACTGATTCAACGGTTTCTTTCATTATGTGTTATTGATTATGGGCATAATAACAAGAAAGAATTAAATCAACAAATTCGCGAACAACACCCTTGCCACCATCTTTTTGAAGAACATGTATCGAAGGAATCTGTTTAATCGTCTTATACGCATTTGCAGGGCAAGCTGCTATTCCTACGTTGGAAAGGAGTTGATAACAATTGATATCATCGCCTATATAAGCGACTTCTTCCAGTGTAATACCTTCCTTCTTACAAATTTCTTTAGCTATTTCAAGTTTGCCATCATATCGCTTCCCTTGATAAAGATGATCTACATTTAATTTCTTTGCTCTCTTTTCAACTATCTTAGTAACTTCACTCGTTATAATTCCAGTTTTAATATTATTATCGCGTAATATTTGAAATGCCATCCCATCATGTGTATTAAATTTCTTTAATTCTTCTCCATTTACTCCGTAATACATCCCTGCATCTGTCAAAACTCCGTCAACATCAGTGATAAATAGTTTTATTGAATTTGAAAACTTCTTTTTAATAATATATTTATTCATAAGTTTTTCAGCAATCATCCAATCATCTTCTTCATCAATCTCTATTCCTGTAAATTCCGGCATTTCATAAAAAATTATCTTACCACTTAATCTATTCTTCGTTTTTAATATATTATTTACGGTGTTAATATAAAATGCGCCGTTTTCCATTAATGTGCCTTGAAAGTTTTGTCTTCGGGGCCGGTCTGAAAAATCATAATTTAAAGGGCCTCCTTTTTCTTTCCATAAAAATCGTTTGATCCTTACACAAGATAATAATGAGTCACTATTTGTATTTATATATTTTTGGTATGCTTCCTTAAAATGATTTGGCTGGGTAAACGGTGAAGTAGCTTGTACTAACAATAAAATATTAGATTTATCGATATTGCAATTGTTAATGTATTCGAGTATAACACTTTCTGTGCTTGCAGTATCAGTAGCATTAGCAGGATCCCGCTTATAAACAGATAACTGAGATATATTAAAAGATGATACAGTATCAATAATTAATTGGTTATCTGTTGCAACAACAATTTCTGAGATAAACTCAAGTTGTCTAAGCGAATCAATAACCCAATAAATAAGGGGTTTGCCACAAAATTCTTTAATGTTTTTATGCGGGATACTTTTACTTCCGCCTCTGGCTGGTATAAAAGCTATTGTTCTTCTTCCCATTTTATTTGGTTTGCTTTGAGTTTGTTTCTTTGCTCTTTTTCAATATCCAATATTTCTTCTTCTTTATATTTTAGCGCCTTAGATACAGCTTTTATATCTCTCGCTAACCGGCGCATGCCATCTGGTTCCAATGATGCTGCATGATCTGTCCCTTTCCATGTTCGATCTAATGTAAAGTGACGTTCTATCCATTCTGCTCCCAGGGTAAATGCTCCAATATCTACTGCAATTCCTAAATGATGTCCGGAAAAACCAATAGATTTAACGCTATGCTTGTACTTTTCTATTAGATAAGTTATTTCGTATAGCGCTATATCCTCAAAAGGCACAGGATATCCAGACGAACAACTATAAATAATCAAATCTTTATTTCTTTTTTTTTCTTCAAATAGTCGTATAATCCTTTCCTGTTCTTCTTTAGAAGTCATTCCTAAAGACAGGTGAATTTCTCCTTGATAGTTTTCACATAAATAATCAAGCAATCCTTTATTGAGATTACATGCTGAAGGCACCTTAATCTGTTCAGGATTTAAAGACACGATTTCTTTCGCGGAAGTTAAGTCCCAAACAGATGTTGAATAAATTAAAGATCGCTCTTCGCACCATTTTTTTAGTTGCTTGTGCTGATCAACATTGAATTCTAAAAATTCTCTGTGTTCTCCATAAGTGCTTCCATAAGCATGTATGGGATTGGGATGACGGGCATTATATTCATCTTGATTAAGCAACTCTCTCGGGGTTCTTTTTTGGAATTTCACACCATCTACTTTACAGAAAATGGAAGCAATATTTATCATTTCAAGAGCAATTTCCATATCTCCTTTATGATTACATCCAATTTCAGCCATTACTTTTGCACGTTCCATATAAAAATATTATGTATTAGAAGTTTATTATGTAACTTTATAGTTAATATATTTTCATTTTCCAACAAACGAAACTAATTGAAATTCAATACAATAAACATCATATTACATGGTCAAATTAACAACGGACATTAAAAAACATACAAATATAAAAAATTTCACTAAAGAAAAAAATATGTCAAAGTAGAAATAAATAATCAATTTTTTCCAACTTCACATTAATATTCACGTCTTAAATAAAACATTAATCCTGATAATGCGTATAATTGTTATTTGGTATATATTATAATATTGTATTAACAAATTATTAAATAAATATTACTTTTGTGGTTATTAATTGAGAATATAGATGTTACAGCCATTAATAGATAAATATTCAGCCCGTTTTGTAAGCAAATGGATCATTTTTGCAGGGGATATATTTTTTTCTGCCGTCTTGTTTATGGTTGCTTACCTTATCCGGTTTAATTTTGAGCTGCATGGGTTATACAAATTTAATGCATTGTTGCAGTTGCCTTATGTTGTTTTGGCCTATATTGTGGGTTTTATGATCTGGCGCCCTTTTTCCGGTATCATCCGGCACACCAACTTCACAG
>CAZQEZ010000249.1:0-4438 GCA_964592475.1 uncultured Roseivirgaceae bacterium | reverse complement strand
GCGAGAAATAAAGGCGTCTTAGCGAGAAATAAAAAAATAAACCGAAAATTATGAAACGACGAACATTTTTTAGCAAAGGACTTCTACCAATGTTAGGAGTAGCGGGTTGGCCTCTGACGGCTAAAGCCAAAGCAGAAAGTAAACCGGCTCCGGGTGCTGTCAGGAATCAATTAAAAATCACCCAAATCGAAATAATAGATTGCTCTTTACAACCTGGCGAAAAATCGTGGAGCCCGGTTTTTGTTAAGGTTTACACCGATCAGGGTATTCATGGTACTGGCGAAATGGCACCTGCTTATTCTTCCGGCATAATTGCCGCCATGCGCCACTTACAGATTGTAGGCAGGGGCTTAATTGGCAAGGACCCGTTTGCAGTATCTCAAATTGTAGATGATTTATTTTTCCAGATGAAGCGGCCCAGCCTGGAATCCGGTCATGTAGCCAGCGCCCTGGATATGGCCCTGATGGACATCAAGGGAAAGGCTTTGGGTGTTCCGTTGTATGATCTGATTGGTGGTAAAAGACATGACCACGTGCGGTTGTATGCCAATGGCTGGTGCTACAATATGACGGAACCCACGCAGTATGCTGAGGCAGCTTTAAAGAATGTGGAAAATGGCTTCACCTGCATGAAGCTGGACCCTTTCCGCTATTATGAAGGTGACTTTGACTGGGCCAATCAAAAACCCACTGCTGCTACCCGTCACCAATGGGTAAAAGTGGGTTTGGACCGGGTGAAGGCTATTCGGAATGCAGTAGGTCCGGAGGTAGATATATTCCTGGAAGCCCATGGTAAGTTTGATGCCTCAACTGCCCTCTACATCGCCGAAGCATTTGAGGAAATGGACCTTTATGCCTATGAGGAGCCCATTGATTCTACTAATTTTGATTATTTCAAAAAGGTGAGTGAAGGTACTACCATACCATTGGCCACTGGTGAACGTCTGATTTCCAGGCAGGAGTTTCGTCCTTTTATCGAGCAGCAGTTGGTCTCCATCATCCAACCTGATTTGGGTGTGGCCGGTGGTATTCTGGAAACCAAAAAGATTGCAGACTATGCTGAAATTTATAAAATATACCTGGCACCACACAATTCGGGCGGACCCGTATGTTCCGCTGCCTCCGTGCAAACCGATGCTGCCTGTGCGAATTTTATCATCCAGGAAACATTCCCTTACCGGCCACCGGAGTATTTTGATTTTGCTGTGCAATCGTATGAAAGCAGGATTGAAAAGGGTTACCTAAAAGTGCCTGATGAACCAGGATTAGGCATTGAGTTGGATAAGGATAAGATTAAAAAGGCACCTAAAATAATGATTATTTAAACCAAATTAATTGAGAATACAATGTTGAAGCATCTATTTATTTATTTAATAATTTTATTAATATTTTTACCGGGCTTATGCCTGTCAGGCAATCCACCTAAAAATTTAAAAGTTGACTACAACAGCCAACCCATGGGAGTGGACGTACCCGTTCCCGGATTTTCCTGGGAGGTAGGGGATCTTTCCCGGGGCGCCGTACAATCTGCTTACCGGATCATTGTGAGTACCTCGGCTGAACTTATTCAGCAGGAAAAAGGTGACGTTTGGGATAGTGAAAAAATTAATTCCAATCAAACCATCCAGGTGCATTACCAGGGTAAGCCGCTGCAATCGATGAGTCGTTATTATTGGGCGGTAAAAACCTGGAATGGAGCAGATGAAGCTTCGGAATATAGTGAGACTAACTGGTTCGAAACAGGTATATTAAATCCTAATGAGTGGCAGGCGCAGTGGATTAAAGACCAGCGGGAACCGCCGGAACAGCTAGAAGATTTTTACGATCAAATTCCGGCACCAATGTTTCGTAGACCCTTCAATACGGGTAAAAAGGTTGAAAATGCACGCCTCTACATCAGTGGCCTTGGCTATTACGAGGCCTATTTAAATGGGGAGAAAATCGGCGACCATCACCTGGATCCCGGCTGGACCCAATACGCTAAAACCGTTTATTATGTAGTTCATGATGTCACTGAAATGATTCAGCAAGGTGAGAATGTGCTGGGGGTAATGTTGGGCAACGGTTGGTACAATCCTTTGCCCATGAAAATGTTTGGACACAATCTGCGGGAAGTGCTTACCATTGGTCAGCCGAAAGTGATGGCACAACTTAAACTCGAATATGAAGATGGCTCTACTCAGTTTATTAATAGTGACCAAAGTTGGAAAACCAGTACCGGCCCCATTGTCAAAAACAACATTTATTTAGGCGAATGGTACGATGCCCGCCGGGAACAACCAGGCTGGAAAAAAGCAGGTTTTGATGATAAAAAGTGGCTAAAGGCTTTCCTGGCCGAACCACCGGGTGGAGAGCTGAAATGGCAGTACATTCCACCGATTAAGCATACAAAAACATTGAATCCGGTAACCATCTCGGAGCCTGAAGAAGGTGTTTACATCATGGACCTGGGCCAAAATTTTGCCGGTGTAATTCGTTTCAAGGCACAGGCGCCGGAAGGTACGGAAATAAAATTTCGTTATGGCGAATTGCTGCTGGAGGATGGCAGTTTAGACATTCGCTCTACTGCGGCCGCCCAAATAAAACATGGCCAGGGCGGACCCGGAGCACCCAAAGTAGCCTGGCAAGAAGATCGCTACATTTGTAAAGGAGGAGGGACTGAAATTTTTGAGCCCAAGTTTACTTTTCATGGCTTCCGCTACGTGGAAATTACCGGATTGCCCTACCAGCCATCCTTAAATGACCTGGAAGGACTGCGACTTAATTCTGACTTACCGGATAACAGCGCCTTTAAATGTTCCAATCCACTTTTCAATCAAATACAGGAAGTTACCGAATGGACCATGCTCAGCAATGTTCACAGCGTGGAATCAGATTGCCCGGCCCGGGAAAAATACGGGTACGGAGGGGACATGGTGGCCGTGGGTGAAGCTTACATTTATAACTATGACATAGCCAATTTTTACAAGAAAGCAGTACGGGATTTTTCCCGCGATGCACGATCCAATGGCGCCATGACCGAATGTGCCCCAAACATCGGCGTAAATGCCAGAGGCGTGACCGATGAAAGCGGCCCGGTAGGCTGGACTCTGGCACATCCGTTTTTGCTGGATAAGCTTTACAAATATTACGGCAATCTGGAATTGGTAAAAGAACAATACCAGCCATTGAAAGAACTGGTGGATTTCTATCACCGTAATGTGCCGGATCATATCATCATGGTAGGCATCGGTGACCACAAATGTGTGGACCAACGCCCCACTCCCGTATCCAGTACCGCCTTTTATTACCACCATGTAAAAATTCTGGCCAAAATGGCTGGGCTGCTGAACAATAAACAGGATCAGGAATATTATATGGATTTGGCGGAAAAGATAAAAGCTGCTTTCAACGAAAAATTTGTTGATCAGGACAACGGGCAGGTGTATACCCACATTCAGGCTGCTCAGGTATTTGCATTGTATTATGATTTATTACCTGCAGATGTTCGAAAAAAGGCGCTGGAAGTTTTGAAAGATGAAATCATGATTAAGCACAATGGACATCTGGCCACTGGTATTTTTTCGACCAAAATGATGCTGAACCTGCTCAGCGATGAAAACCTGGATTGGATCAATTACCTGATGATCAATCAGAAAGATTACCCCGGCTATGGCTACATGATTGCCAATGGTGCTACCACGCTGTGGGAAAACTGGGGTATAATACCTGATCATTCCATGAATCACCCCATGCTGGGTTCGGTAAGTGAGTGGTTTTATCGCTCAGTGCTGGGTATTCAGCAGGACGAAAATTCCCTGGCCTTCAGCGACATTATTATCAAACCGGCGATTGTCGCTGGGTTGGAATTTGCCGAAGGTTACTACCATTCGATGCGCGGGAAAATCGGCAGCAAGTGGTGGAAACTGGGCGATGACTTTATAATGGAAGTGGAAATTCCGGCCAATACCACAGCAAAAATTTATGTGCCGCGATTGCATCACCGGGCAGAGCCGGAAATTTACGAAAGTGGTAAATCAGTACCGATAGGTAAGGAAAAAAACCTGGAGCATATAAATTACCTAAATAGCACCAATCAGCATCATATATTTTCTGTCGGGGCAGGAAAGTATCATTTTAAAATAAAGCATTGAAAATGAAGGTAAAATTTTTACTCATCTTATTGCTGGTGAATTGCAATGGGTCAAAATCAGAACAATCTGCTGCTGGCACCTATGATATAGTCATCTATGGCAGCGCTCCGGCCGGAATCGCCGCTGCTGTCACCGCCGGCAGAAATGATAAATCCGCCCTCATCATAGACCCTCACCAACGGATAGGCGGCATGTCGGCCTCCGGTATGTCCAATACTGATTTTCGCACCTTCGAAGCTTTTGGTGGTATCTGGAAAGAATTTACCGATAGTGTGGCACTGCATTATAAAAATACTTTTGCTGAA
>CAZQEZ010000248.1:0-4598 GCA_964592475.1 uncultured Roseivirgaceae bacterium | reverse complement strand
TTACGGGCCGCTTTTAGCAGGTGCTACCGTGGTAATGTTTGAAGGAGTTCCTACTTATCCACATGCAGGGCGTTTTTGGGAAATTGTAGAAAAGCACAAGGTCAATCAGTTTTATACCGCACCAACTGCCATCAGGGCTTTGGAGGCTTATGGTTTGGAACCCGTAGAGCCATACGATTTATCATCTTTAAAAGTAATTGGATCTGTAGGTGAACCGATCAATGAAGAAGCCTGGCGCTGGTATCACGACCACATCGGTAAAGGCAGATGTCCGGTAGTGGATACCTGGTGGCAAACCGAAACCGGTGGCATTATGATTTCTCCGATTGCCGGCGTAACTCCCACCAAGCCTGCTTATGCCACGCTGCCGATGCCGGGCATCCAGCCTGTAATTGTCAATGACGAGGGCCAGGAACTAAAAGGGAATAGCGTAGAAGGCAATCTTTGTATTAAATATCCCTGGCCGGGCATGTTACGCACCACTTATGGTGACCATGAACGTTGCCGACAGGTATATTTTTCACGATTTAATAATATGTATTTTACCGGCGATGGGGTAAAGCGTGATGAAGATGGCTACTACCGAATCCTAGGCCGTGTAGATGATGTAATCAATGTTTCCGGTCACCGTATGGGTACGGCAGAAGTGGAAAATGCCATCAATGAACATCCGAGGGTGATGGAATCTGCGGTAGTGGGATATCCACATCAAATTAAAGGTCAAGGCATTTATGCTTTTGTTATTGCTGATTTAAGTGATCGTACCGTGGCTAACCTTACCCGAGAGATTAGAGTTACCGTCAATCAGATCATTGGCCCTATAGCCAAGCCGGATAAAATACAGATCGTATCTGGCTTACCAAAAACTCGTAGTGGTAAAATTATGCGTCGAATTTTAAGAAAAATAGCCCAGGGCGATAATGACTTTGGCGATACCACTACCCTACTCGATCCGGAAGTAGTAGAACAAATTATAAAAGGGTCTAAAGAATTGGAAGATACCGAAAAAAAATAATTGTACAGTATTTTGAAATGTTTAATAAACCCTGCATCGTTAAATCAACGTAGGGTTTTTAATTTCTTTTGATCAAGGAACAAAAAAAATGAGGACCCCCCAAAATTTAAAATTGATCTTATTAATGCTTTTTTCGTGGCTATTAATAGGGTTTGATAATCCCGAAGAATTTACTTCGATAGAAATCAATGCCATTTCTGGCATGCAGTACAACTTGGTGCGATTTAAAGTAAAACCTGGTGAAAAAGTAAAGCTTACCCTTCATAATGTAGATGAAATGACCCACAATTGGTTGCTTACATCTCCTGGCAAACGGGAAGAAATTGTGAGCAAAGCATTGAAACTAGAAAATGGTGAAGCCAAAGATTATATACCTAAGGATGAAAATGTATTAGTAGCCATACCTCTTCTCAATCCCGATCAAAGCTATACCATTACTTTTACAGCCCCGCAAAAAGAAGGTGTTTATCCTTACGTATGTACTTACCCAGGACATGGTTCGATAATGTACGGTGCCATGTATGTAACCAAAAATATGATGCCGCCTCTGGCCAGCGATCAGCATATTCCTGAGCAACGCAGGGAAAGTGAGGCTGAAAATGAAAAAGTTTCGGGACATCCCTATACCATGATCTTGCCCAGCATGTATCGTGCCTTTATGCCTCAATCTGGCCCTGCCAGTATAGCAGTAGGTATGCTGGGGAACATTAGCTATTGCTGGGATGCAGGAGCTTGCAGATTAAGGTACGCCTGGAAGGGTGGCTTTGTGGACATGGAACGCACCTGGAGTGGTAAAGGCAAGGAAAGAGCAGACATTGTAGGGGTGGTATTTTACAGAGAAGAAACTGATTATCCAATAAAAATCGGAGAAAATAAAACCATGCCCAAAGTGGATTTTAAAGGTTATCGCATGAAAAACAGGTATCCTACATTTTTATATTCAATAGATGATATTGAAGTGGAGGAAAGGATAGTGCCCACTTTCGATACTCCTGGGTTTCAAAGAATTTTTCAGCTTAACAATAACCGGGATTTTATCTGGATCAATATTCCTGAAAAAGAAGGTATATCAATTACAGTGAATCAGGGGAAAAAATATTCAGAAGGTATTATTTTATCACCGAATGAAGCGGAAAATTTCACCATTACAATTCAGGAATCAGGAAAAGTTGAATCAATATGAAAATCGGATTTATATTTGTTTTAGCATTTGTGATTTTGGTGGGTTGTACTAAAGAGGAAGCAGAGCGCTTAGATAATTTTTACTCAATAGAAAATATTACTTTGCCGGAAGGCTTAATGCCGGAAATAGGTGGTATGGATTTTATGCCGGATGGTAGGCTGGCAATTTGTTTCCATCGCGGAGAAGTAATGATTTATAATCCTGCAAATAACAACTGGAAGGTCTTTGCCGAGGGGCTGCACGATCCTCTCGGTCTACGGGTATTGAATGATCGGGAAATTGTGGTAATGCAACGGCCGGAATTAACTAAATTGGTGGATACCAATGGTGATGATCAAGCTGATGAATACCTGACCATCAGTGATGATTTTGGTATGTCGGGCAATTATCATGAATTTGCCTTTGGTCCCAGCCTAGATAATGAGGGCAACTATTATATTTCCCTCAATTGTGCTTCCAGTGGTGATGGTATCTGGGATGAGGTAAGAGGAGAGTTTAATCCATTGGGGCGTCCTGGTCGAATGTATAGCTGTGTTCCGTACCGTGGTTGGGTATTAAAAATATCTGCCAATGGAAAAGAAATTTCGCCCTGGGCCAGTGGTTTTCGCTCTCCGGATGGCATCCGCTTTAATGAAAATGGCACACTTTACGTGACCGATAACCAGGGAGACTGGCTAGGTACCAGCAAACTTTTTGTGGTAGAAAAAGATAAGCATTACGGTCATGTCTCTAGTTTAGTTTGGCGAGAAGGCTGGAATGTAGACCCTTTAACTTTACCAGTAGATACTTTAAACCAAATCAGAGAAAAAGCCGCTGTTTTATTTCCTCATAATACACTGGCCAATTCGCCTACAGAGCCACTTGTTATTCCTGAAGATGTAAATTTTGGTCCATTTGCCGGTCAATTGTTAGTAGGAGAAATGAATTTTCCCCGTATTACGCGGGTAATGCTAGATGAAGTGAATGGTAAAATGCAAGGTGCCTGTATCAATTTTCTGGATTCAGGCAAACTATCCAATGGCAATCATCGCATGGTATTTGGTCCTGATGGTGACTTATGGGTAGGTTCAACCGCTTATGTTTGGGCAGGTCATCAGGGCTTGCAACGTATTCATTTCAATGGTGGCATGCCAATGGAAATTATTGATATAAATGTGACACCTAATGGTTTTAAATTGCTGTTTTCCAGACCCTTAAATACTGATGCCGTTAACTTGATGGGTAATATCAAAATCAAGCATTACTTTTATAAATATCATCGAAAATATGGTTCTCCAAAAATGGATGAACAACCGGTAAATATTAGCAATATAAAATTGTATGAAAACGGCAAAGAATTATTAATAACATTGCCTACTTTGAAAGCAGGTTATGTTTATGATATTATCCTCGAACAAATTGTCAGCAAAAATGGCGTCCAGCTTGTTAATAATAGAATTTATTACACTTTGAATGAGGTGCTATATCCTGAAGAAGAAAGATTATCCGGTATGCCATAATGAGTGTACATATTCTTGAACATTTTCCTATCCAATAAACTTAAACTATAAAAGCTGAAATTGATATGTCGAAATTACCATTATTAATCTCAATACCTCATGGTGGTACAGAAATTCCTTCCGAATTACAAGGAGAAGTTAAAATGGATCAATACGATATTTTTCATAATAGCGACGCCTGTACTTTAGAGTTATTTGATCATAGCGAAAAGGTTGCTGAAGTAATTAGCACCAATATAAGCAGTGCTATTGTAGATGTAGATCGCTCCAAAGCCGCATTTCCTCCAACGGAAGCAGATGGTGTTGTAAAACTTAAGACTAGCCAGGGAAAAGGTGTTTATCATGAAGATAAAGCTAACGATCAGGATTTTATTAAACAACTCATTGAAAATTATTATGAGCCGTACCACCGAAAAATAGCTTATCGACTGAAAGAAAATGAAATAAAAGTTGCTATAGATTGCCATACCATGGATAACGTGGCTCCGCAATCAGCAGAAGATGCCAATCAACCAAGACCTCTAATAAGTTTAGGTAATCATTATGGTCAATCATGCGATTATAAAATACTTGAAAGGCTGGCAGATTGTATTCAAGTTATTTTTAACATTGGCGATATGGATGTAGCCATAAATAAACCTACTGATGGAGGCTACATAACTAAAAAATATGGCAATAATCCAGTGCCCTTCATTTACTTGGCTATCAATAAGTCCCTTTACTTACAAGATCAATATTTCAATCCTAAACAATTAAAGGTAAAACAATCTCGTATTGATGATCTAAAAAATCGATTTCTCGATTCATTATCTTTATTTTCCAAAGTAGTAATGTCAAAAATTTAACAATTTCATTTTCTTCTTTTTTCTCACTTATGCTTTTCTATTGAGATAGCGAGTGC
>CAZQEZ010000247.1:0-4656 GCA_964592475.1 uncultured Roseivirgaceae bacterium | reverse complement strand
TTTGTGCTTAACCGAAAGTTTCGTGCTTCGTAATCGCCTACTTTTCATATACTAACCGTTATGGGTAATTCGCAAAAAGTAATGTCGCAAAAAGTAATGTCGCAAAAAGATGTAGTTTAATCAGAATAATAAATCGAAGAAATATATTTATGAAAGAAGTAATCAAAGCATTTCTGGCAACATTAGCAATACAGTTTCTCGTAACAAGCTCCACTTTTGCGCAAAACCAGGATTGGAGAAATGCAACAAATGGGAATCCCATTTACACAAGTGGATACTGCGACCAACCCTATGTTGTAGTTCTCGAGAATGGCAAATGGTTGTGTATATTTACAACAAACTCCGGACACGAAGGAAGCAAGGGGCAACACATTGTAAGCTCGATAAGTGAAGACCAGGGCAAAACATGGTCGGAGCCCGTAAGAATTGAAGAACCAGGCAAAGAGTCGGCTTCATGGGGAATGCCTTACTTGACGGATTACGGCAGGGTGTATGTTTTTTACACTTTTAACGGAGATAAAATTCATGCACTTAATGATCAAGACAACATAAGGGAAGACATGCTTGGATGGTACTGTTACAAATACTCCGATGATGAAGGAAAAACATGGTCTGATCGTTACAGGATTAATATTCCAAACAAACCAGTTGATTTGAATAACCAATGGAATGGTGAGGTGCAAATATTCTGGGGCATTGGCAAACCTATTGATTTTAAAGGAGGTATGATGCTCTCATTTACAAAAATTGGAAAATACATGCTGGAGTATAGTGAGGGATGGTTGATTCATTGCAAGAATATCAATAAACAAAAGAATCCCCAAAAGTTAAAATTTGAATTACTGCCTGAAACCGATACCGGGATAAAAAATCCTGAACTTGGAGTGATTAACTCAGAACAAAATATTGTCCAATTAAGTGATGGGACTCTTTATTGTATGCACAGAACTGTTTCCGGATATCCAGCCGAATCATATTCCACCAATGGGGGAAAAACCTGGACAACTTCACAACCACCGAAATACGAAAACGGGATTAAACTTAAAACCCCAAGGGCCTGCCCTAGGATATGGAAATGTAAAAACGGCAAATATTTGTTTTGGTACCATAACAACGGGGGATGGAATTTTGGAGTAAGAAACCCCGCGTGGATAAGTGGAGGTATTGAAAGAGATGGAAAAATAATTTGGAGTCAGCCGGAAATATTCTTTTATGAAGAAGATAAAAACGTTAGAATGAGCTATCCCGATTTGATAGAACAGGATGGGAAATATTGGATAACAGAAACCAATAAAGTCAATGCCAGGGTTCATGAAATCCCAAACGAATTTTTAAATACCTTATGGTCTCAGTTTAAAATACAAACAGTTACAAAAAAAGATTTAGTTGCAGAATGGAATGAAATTGAGATACCTGAAAATGGACAATTAAAAGTACCATCGATGCCAGAAGGTTCCTATAAAGATGGTTTTACAATTGATTTACGTGTAGTGCTGGCAACTTTATCCTCTGGTCAAAGATTGTTATCATCGAAAGATAAATACGGAAATGGGATTGAGCTAGAAACGGACAATTTTGGGGCCATCAAAATAAGTATCAGCGAAGGAGAACACACTGATTCTTGGACCTCCGATCCAGGACTAATAAAAGCTACGGGCCTGGAACATTGCATTTCTGTAAGTGTTGATCATGGCCCTCGTATTATACAGTTTGTAATAGACGGTACGGTGAACAACGGAAGAAACATGCGTGCCTTTGGCTGGGGACGCTACACTGCCGATATAAAAAACTTTAACCTCGAGAAGTTTGAAACTGGTAAGTTGGCTCGGGAATCAGTAAATGTTAAAGGGAAAATTTCCAAGCTCCGCTTATACAACCGAGCTCTTCTGAACACAGAAATTATTGGCAACCATGGCTTATGATTCAAAATTTATCCACAATAATTTTCTGATGTTATTATATTTTCTTGTAGTGAAATTCTTTTGAATCAAAAAGAATATACCCACCGTTAAGTCCGACCAACGAAGCGAATTTATTCATCTGCTACTTTCAGTTGTCAACTACCGAAGTACTTTTCTGACTCTCAAAAATCAGGATAATCACGATCAATAAGAAGGTCTTTAGTCAATGATCTCTGCCCTCGGTGTATAAGCGACCCTAAGGCAGAACCTTCCTTTTTTTTATAAGCCCTTACACATGAACCTGTAAGAAATTGGTAAATCTGGTTTGCCCGCATAAATTTGAATAATAAAGCACTCAATCTAATTCCCGATGGCAGAACGTATCAACCCTCTATTCTCCTTCGGCGTCATCGCCGATGCGCAGTACTGCGACTGTGAGCCGGCTATTGGTCGCTACTACCGCCGTTCTACCCAGAAACTGGCCGATGCCTTACAAAAGCTCAATCAACGAGACCTGGCCTTTATCTTGGACCTGGGTGACCTCATAGACCGTGAATTTTCCAGTTTTGACGAAATTCTCAAAGTTTATGAGCAGTCTAATTACCGGGTGTACCGTACGCTGGGTAATCATGACTTTACGGTAGAGGACGCCCAAAAAGTCCAGGTTGCAAACCGACTGGGGCTGGATCAGGCAGCCTACTATGATTTTTTGTACCTGGGTTGGCGCTTCATCGTGCTCAACGGCAATGAACTATCTACCTATGCTCATCCTGCTGGTTCAGAAGAGACCAGAGCAGGAGCGGAAATGCTGCAAAACCTGGAAAAGGGAGGCGCCATCAATGCCCGCCCCTGGAACGGCGGCATCAGCCAGCAGCAGTTGGCCTGGCTGGAGAGCAAACTGGAAGTCGCGCGGCAGGAAAATCAGTGGGTGATCGTAATCAACCATTTTCCTGCTTACCCCAAAGATCCACACAACCTCTGGAATGACCAGGAAGTGGTGGATTTGCTGATCCGTTATCCGCAGGTAGTAGCCTACCTGAATGGGCATAACCACGCCGGAAACTACGGGCAGAAAGAGCATGTTCACTTCCTCAACTTTACGGGTATGGTTGAGACTGATGCCAAAAATACTTTTGCTCACGTAGATGTATTTCCAGATCGTCTGGCTGTAGAGGGTTACGGACGGGAAAGCAGTCGTACTCTGTCATTTTCCTGATGATTCATCAAGGATTTAAACCCGTTTATGCAATTACACCTCTGTCTGACTGGTACATACTGAGGAAATATTCCCCACTTTCGTATGCTTGGTTTTTTTGGACAATTGTAGATTTTAGTAACGGTTAAAAAACAAGTTTACGATTTTGCGTAACTTGCAGTTTTAAGATTGCTAGCTATGAAGATAGATAATTTAAGGTTTAAACAACAGTTTTACACTACATTAAATGAACGACAGCGTCGTCACTTCGCCGCCATTGAAGCCCGGCAACTTGGGCACGGTGGCATCAAAGCGGCCAGTGAAGCCTTCGGCATCTCTGTTGTTACAATCCGTACTGCTCTCCAGGAGTTGGAAGCCAATGAACCCTTTCCCAGCAAACGGGCGCGAAAAGTGGGAGGTGGACGAAAAAAAAGTCCAAACCAATCCTGAGCTTACTAAAGTTTTCGCTGAAGTAGTTGAGGATTTTACGGCAGGTGATCCTGAAAAAGAACATGTCAAGTGGGTATCCCTGAAACCCGGTCATCTTCAAGATAAGTTAGCTGAGCGCAACTGCCAAGTCAGTTTTTACATCATTCACCAACTGCTGGATCAGGCGGGTTTGCGCCGACGCAGCTACCTTAAATCGGCCAGCTTGAACCAAGTGCCCCTTCGTGATGAACAGTTTAACAAGATTGCTGCTATGAAAGCACGCTTCTTGGATGCTGGATTGCCCGTGTTGAGTATTGATACCAAAAAGAAGGAACTACTGGGTAACTTTCACCGGGCCGGTCACTATTATGACCAGCAGCCCCGCCGGGTCAACGATCATGATTTCAACTCTTACGCTGATGGTCAAGTCGTACCGCACGGTATCTACGATATAGCTGACAATTTTGGCTATCTTACGCTGGGCAGTAGTAAAGATACCTCGGCTTTCGTCTACGATGAGCTGAACACTATTGAGCAGGAGGGAATCAATCAGGCCCTGGAAGAGAAGATCAGCCGTAAGGTAAAGCAGGTAAAACAACTGTACGGTCAGCAATCCGATTCAGTTCCGGCTGACTCTTACAGTTGTCGGCTTACGAGCGCTTCATGAACGGTAAGGTCAACCATCTGGAACGTCAATACAGCCAGTGCGGTGATCTTATAAAAAAATAAAAAATCGGTAACGAAATCTACGCAGTACTGGATACGCTGGAAGCCGCCTATTCTTATTTGGATACCATTCCTCAACTGGCGCAGCGAGTAGATCAGGCCTATACCGAAAAGACCTTTGACCCTTACACCTTCAGCTATGACTTTACGCGAAGGATCAAGAAAGAACTCTACGAAAAAGCGGCGGTAGACCTGTACCAGCACCTGCTGAGGGAACTCTACCTGGAAGAGGATTACCAGCGGTTTCTGTCCTGTGCACGGGAAATTGTACAGTTGCACGAACTTTTGCTGGAACTGACGGAGGAAAAAACCCGCGGTATGGAGCGCAGACTCCCTAATACCGATGATCCTTAAGAGATCAAAGCCATCATTGGCCTCGCCTAAATCACCCAGTAAACTTTTTTA
>CAZQEZ010000246.1:0-4658 GCA_964592475.1 uncultured Roseivirgaceae bacterium | reverse complement strand
ATCATAAACTCTTGAAAAGCTATAGGAGCATCGGAATGAGATCCACCATTTATAATGTTCATCATAGGTACTGGCAGCAAATAAGCATTAACGCCACCTATGTAGCGATAAAGAGGCATATCAAGCTCCGCTGCAGCGGCTTTAGCTACTGCTAAAGAAACTCCTAAAATCGCATTAGCACCTAATTTACTTTTATTATCAGTTCCATCAGTTTCAATCATAATCCTATCAATCAGTTTTTGGTCAAATACTGAAAGACCTATAATTTCATCGGCAATTGCTTCATTAACATTTTCTACTGCTTTTAATACGCCTTTACCTAAAAACTTGGATTTATCTCCGTCTCTTAATTCCACAGCTTCATTTTCTCCGGTAGAGGCCCCGGATGGAACTGCAGCCCTACCCAATATACCGTTTTCAGTAACTACATCAACTTCTACTGTAGGATTACCTCGGGAATCGAGAATTTGTCGTCCTGTTACACTTTCTATTAAGCTCATAGTGATTATATTTAAAAATTAGACATTAAATCAATAAAATTATCAAATAAATACCTTGAATCGTGAGGTCCTGGAGTAGACTCGGGGTGATATTGAACAGAAAAGGCCGGTTTATTTTTAAGCTTGATGCCTTCAATGGTACCATCATTTAAATTGATGTGAGTGATTTCCAAATCCTTTGAATTTTTAATATTTTCTGCCTCAACAGCAAAACCATGATTTTGGGTGGTGATTTCACTTTTACCTGTTAACAGGTTTTTCACGGGATGGTTAAGCCCCCTGTGACCGAGGTGCATTTTATAAGTAGACATATCACACGCTTGGGCAAGTAGTTGATGTCCCAGGCAAATTCCAAAAAGTGGCTTCCCCTTTTCTAATATATCTTTCACTGTGGTAGTGGCATAATCCATAGCTGCCGGATCGCCAGGTCCATTGGAAATAAAATAACCATCAGGATTCCATTTTTGCATTTCAACCAATGAAGTTTTGGCCGGGTACACTTTACATATGCAGCCTCTTTCTACAAAACTCTTTAAAATATGTTGCTTGATACCTAAGTCCAGGACAGCAACTTTAAACTTAGCATTATTCTCTTTTCCCAATAGATAAGATTGAGCAACCGTCACTTTAGTAGAAAGCTCAAGACCACTCATGTCCGGCACTTTTTCCAATTCCCAACGTAGCACTACTGTATCTAACTCCTCTGAAGAAATAATGGCATTCATGGCACCTTTGTTCCTGATATGCCTTACCAGTTTCCTGGTATCGATATCGCTTATGCCCACTATTTGGGACTCTTCCAAATATTCTTGCAAAGATTTATCAGCAGTATGGCGGCTATAATCTTTGGAAAACTTATTTACCACTAGTCCTGCTATTTTAGCAGATGCGGACTCCTGTTCATTGTAGTTAATCCCATAATTTCCAATATGGGCACTGGTGCTCACGATTATTTGACCGAAATAAGAAGGATCTGTGTATACTTCCTGATAACCGGTCATGCCAGTGTTAAAACAAATCTCACCACCTTTTGTGCCTTCTTTTCCTATAGATCTGCCTCTAAATGTGGTTCCATCTTCTAATAGTAATACGGCTTCTTTATTGTTGGAGTATTTCATGCGGAATTTTGATGCAAAAATAATTAATTTATGATCTTACCAAAAATTAAGGCACTGATTTATATTGTGTTTTACCTAAATAAAACAAAAAAAAAGGGATTGAGCTATAAAAGCTAATCCCTTTTTTTGATAATTTATTTCTTATTTACTTTCTTTATCTTTATCTTCATCTTCTTTTTTCTCATCAACTGGAGATTGTTCTGAATCCTTTTTCTCCTCTTTTGCTTCATCAGTTTTTGCTTCAACTTTAGATTCCGAAGCACTTTCTTCTTCTTTTACCTCCTCAGCTCCAGATTTATCCTCTTGGGCTGTCGATTTTTTAGTTTCATCTGCAGATTGTTCTGATTTCGGTTTGCTATAAGTGCCTCCCTTTTTAGATCGACGGCTTCTTCTGGTTTTAGACTTACCAGTATCTTCGGCTTGCAATAGCAATTCATTGTAATCAACAAGTTCTATAATACACATTTCTGCATTATCACCAAGTCGATTGCCTGTTTTTAAAATTCTTGTATATCCTCCTGGCCTGGTTGCCACTTGTTCTGCAACATCGTTAAACAATTCTTTAACAGAATATTTATCTTGCAAGTAAGAAAATACAACTCTACGAGAATGAGTAGTATCATTTTTTGCCTTTGTAATAAGAGGTTCGACGTATTTTCTCAATTCCTTAGCTTTGGCCAAGGTGGTATTAATCCTTTTATGTAGAATTAATGAAGAAGCCATGTTAGCTAACATAGCTTTTCTATGAGGTGCTTTTCTTCCTAAATGATTAATCTTGTGTCCGTGTCTCATTTTCCTTAATCTTCTTCCAGTTTATACTTCGTTAGATCCATGCCAAAAGTTAAATTCTTTTCGGCAATTAACTGTTCCAATTCTGCTAGAGATTTTTTACCAAAATTTCGGAATTTCATCATATCAGATATTTCTAATCTCGCTAAATCACCTAAAGTTTTTACGTCAGCAGCCTTTAAACAATTATAAGCTCTTACAGAAAGATCTAAATCACTTAATTGAGTTTTTAATAACTTTCGCATGTGTAGCATTTCTTCATCTACTTGCTCAGGCTCGCCTTTATCTGCGCTTTCCAATATAAGAGTAGAGTCTGAAGAGAATAACATGAAATGCTGAATTAATATATTGGCAGCACCTTTTAATGCTACTTCCGGGTGAATTGACCCGTCTGTTTCAATATCAAGAATAAGTTTTTCGTAGTCAGTTTTCTGCTCTACCCGTGTATTTTCAACACTGTATTTCACATTTTTAATAGGTGTAAATATAGCGTCTATAGCTATCTGACCGAAAGCTTGTTCAGAGGGTCTATTTTCATCCGCAGGCACATATCCTCTACCTTTTTCAATAGTAAACTCAATTTCGAAATCAACAGATTCATCCAAATTACAAATGACATGATCCGGATTTAAAATTTCGAAAGAAGAGGTAAATTTTGAAATATCACCTGCTTTTAATTGCTTCTGATCTTTGATGGAAATGGTAATTTTATTATCTACCACATCTGTTACTTTCTTGAAACGAATCATTTTAATGTTCAAAATGATTTCAGAAACATCTTCAACAATTCCTTCAATAGTGGAAAACTCATGTAATACTCCAGGAATTTTGATATTTGTGACTGCATATCCTTCTAACGAAGATATCAAAATTCTTCTTAAAGCATTACCTATGGTAACACCGTATCCTCTTTCAAGTGGTTTGAATGTAAAAAGACCGTGAAAATCATCGGCTTTTTCCATTACCACTTTTTCGGGCATTTGAAATGCTAATATTGACATAATATGTATCTAATCTTCAAA
Organism: uncultured Roseivirgaceae bacterium; assembly: GCA_964592475.1. Classification (GTDB taxonomy): domain Bacteria; phylum Bacteroidota; class Bacteroidia; order Cytophagales; family Cyclobacteriaceae; genus CAZQEZ01. The sequence goes on along the minus strand of CAZQEZ010000246.1, from coordinate 1,229 downwards.
AGTTCTAAAAATAAGCATTACTTAGAGTACAACTCAACAATAAGTTGTTCCTGAATAATTTCAGGTATTTCATCCCTTTGTGGTAAATTAATCATTTTACCTACCATTTGGGAATTGTCAAATTCTAACCAGGGATACTTCCTTACGCTATTGGTTGATAAACTATCAGTAACCACTTCTAATGATTTTGATTTTTCTCTTACTCCAACCATATCTCCAGGCTTTACACTAAAAGAAGCAATATTGACAATATCTCCGTTAACCGTTACATGCTTATGCAGCACTAATTGTCGTGCTGATCTTCGAGTTGGAGCAATTCCTAACCTATATACAATATTGTCAAGCCTTGATTCAAGCAATTGCAATAATATTTCACCAGTAACTCCCGATTTACTACTAGCCTTTTTAAACAAATTGGCAAATTGTCGTTCTAAAACACCATAGGTATATTTAGCTTTTTGCTTTTCATTTAATTGAATAGCGTATTCTGATTGCTTTCTTCTTCTATTCCTGCCATGCATTCCTGGAGGATAGTTCTTCTTCTGCAAAGCTTTGCTGGGGCCAAAAATTGGCAAATTGAATTTTCTCGATACCTTAGCCTTAGGACCTCTATATCTTGCCATAATTATATTCTTTCTTGTATCTTATTTTGATCAATCTTAAACTCTTCTTCTTTTAGGTGGTCTACACCCGTTATGCGGTAAAGGTGTAACATCTTTAATTACTGTTACTTCAATTCCAGTATTTTGAATAGTTCTAATTGCAGACTCTCGACCCGCACCCGGACCTTTTACAAATACTTCAACTTTTCTTAACCCAAGATCATAAGCTGTTTGAGCACAATTAGAAGCTGCCATTTGAGCTGCATATGGAGTATTTTTTTTAGAACCTTTAAATCCCATTTTACCTGCCGAACCCCAGGAAATAACCTGCCCAGTCGAATTTGTAATCGAAATGATTATATTGTTAAAAGTAGCTTTAATATGGGCTTGACCCATGGCATCAACTTGTACTACTCTTTTTTTAGCTTTATCTTTTCTCTTTTGCGCCATAATTTAAAATCTATTTAACAGCTTTCTTTTTATTAGCAACGGTTTTACGCTTTCCTTTTCTGGTTCGAGAGTTATTTTTTGTATGCTGACCTCGTACTGGCAATCCTTTTCGATGCCTTAAACCTCTATAACAACCAATGTCCAACAGCCTTTTAACACTCATTTGAACTTCAGATT
>CAZQEZ010000245.1:0-4673 GCA_964592475.1 uncultured Roseivirgaceae bacterium | reverse complement strand
CCCTGGTAGAAACACGAAAGCTTGATGATATCAACCTCTTCAGGCAGTTTATGTATGGGCAGCAGCAAAAATATTTTCAAGAGAAAATCAATGAATACAAGAATAGCCAGGATCAGGGATTTAATTTGCTGTTTTGAAATGTTTGGTGAATCGGTGAACTGGACTTGTGCGTTCGCACCGGCTTAGTAGTTTTAGTTGCCTTAAGCTATAGATATTTTTATTTGTTACGATACGGCAGTTTCTCACCATGTCCGTCACGACCGCCTGTTTGTTTGTGCGTTCGTACCGGCTCAGAGTTTTTGGCTTCCTTCAGCTATTAATACTTTTGGTTGTTCTGATACCATGTTTCTATACATGTCCGTCGCGACCGCCTGTTTGGAATCATTCCTTTCATTCCTGGCAAACTCATTCCACGACCCCTATTTTATGTTTAAGATGGATGAATCCCCTATCTTTACATTTTGCTAAATTAATACATCGAATCCCATGAAAAATTCTATTGTTTTTTTTCTATTACTCGTATTATCCACCTCAACCGTCTTTGCCCAGCAAACTGCGCAGACTTGTGACAGCATCATGATCACGATCATGCTCAAGCATCACCAGGATAAGAATATTGAGCAGTTGCGGGAAATACGCAACCAAAATGGTTTTCTTCAGAATTTTCCTCCCCAATCGGCACGGGTTGTTTCCTGGTACGTGCTGATGGGCATTGGTCAGGTGGTCACCGTAAAAATCCCTGCCAGCGAGTTGCGGGCTTTGAATATGTCAGTGGAGCAAAGTGTCTGGGGCGCTTTTTCTACCGAGTTCTACCCTACTTATGACCTGCACCCGGTAATGAAGGAAAAAAAGGCTGAGTTGGAAGAGTGAATGGTGAACTAGTGATCCGGGGATTTATTGAATTGTGTGCAATCACCAATACTATTTAATTTCACTAAAATGGTTACCTGTATTCCTTCCGGTAGCATGCCTCGATAAATTGCTGAATATCAAGGTGGTTTACCTGATACTTTGGCTTCAATTGGGCAAACTTCTCTTCATACTTGTAATTATTTCCATTTAAGATGAATGACAATATATTTTTAGATTTAAGCTGAAGTCTGGTGTATTTCCCGGTCAAGACTACCATCTCCTTAAGACTTATACCCTCTCTTAAAATGGCATAGATATCATAGTAATCGCGAAAAGATGCTCTGCGCAACATCAATTCCAGTTTCATGGCTCCCAAACTTACCAGATCAGGTACTTTAATTTTTCCGATTATCCGTCGGTTTATGATTACAGGCGACTGATAAAGCTGATTGGCATAAAATGACACTTTCACCTGATTATCTAAAACATAGTCTACTTGATTAAAGTCAAAAATATTTTTCCTTATAATGCCAATTGCCTGCAGATCTGGTTCAATACTACCAATCTCCACGTCCGGTTTATCTGCTTGATTTCGCTTCCACTTGCAAAAATCCGGATCCTCGCTGATCCGGTGATCTATTTGTAGTGATAATGCGGTTCCGCCAACCAGGGTATAATTTTGTATCCAACTTAATCCGGAAAGTAGCTTTAAAACCTTTTCAGTATCGCGATTGATTCCTTTCATTTCCCAAAGAGGTTAAAACGCGATTTTAAAAATTAAAATAAAATATCCCGAAATTTAATTTCGGGATGATAAACACTCCCCTTGCCCATAGCCGTCAACTTAAGGATAAATTTTAAATGTACGTAATTGGAAATATTCAATACAAACTCATTATGAATAATTGTCCCTAATTTCTGATTTCGCCCGCTTTGGGGCTTGACCATATTAATCAATGGCACAGAGCTGCACCCTATGCTATTAATTTCGACCCTTCTGGCCTTGATAAGTCTTAAGTTGACGGCTATGCCCCTTGCCCCTCTTCCTGAGGCTGAGACTTCGGGAGGGATTTTAAGGAATTTTATTTTAATTTTTAAGGTGCGAAACGTCAGTAAATTAGCGTTATCCTGACTTACCCGGGCACCCTTATCTTACCCTTCCGACCTTTTTCTGCTTCTTCTGCTTGCCGCTGTTTCAATTTCTTATAATCATCTACTGCCACGAAATAATCAGGATCTTCAATGATATTCATATCACAAATGATCTTTTCTGCTTTTTTAATAAGTTTTACACAATCGGGGCTCAAATGACGTAAATGAACAGTTTTTCCGGCTTTTAGGTACTTTTCAGCTACTTTGTTGATCGCTTCTATACCCGATTGATCCGCCACCCGGCTTTCGGCAAAGTCAATAATTACTTCTTGCGGGTCATTTTTGTACTCAAATTTGGAACTGAATACAGTAGTGGAACCAAAAAACAGCGGTCCATAAATTTCGTAGTGCTTTATTCCGTGTTCATCAATGCTTTTACGTGCCCGAATACGCATTGCATTTTCCCAGGCAAATACTAAAGCGGAAACAATCACACCTGCTATTACAGCGATAGCCAAATCAAATAATACCGTCATTATTGTCACCAATAAAATAACAAAAGCATCGGCTAGCGGAATTTTATTCACTACTTTGAATGTACTCCAGGCAAAAGTACCCAACACCACCATGAACATCACCCCTACCAGTGACGCGATAGGAACCATTTCGATGTATGCTGAGCCGAACAAGATGAAAAATAATAATGCCAATGCTGCAACCACTCCGGACAACCGGCCCCGGCCACCAGATTTGATGTTGATAATACTTTGCCCGATCATGGCACAGCCTCCCATGCCTCCGAAAAAACCGTTGGTAATAGAACCTAATCCCTGGGCCACACATTCGCGGTTGCCACTGCCGTGGGTTTCTGTCAGTTCATCCACCAGGTTCAAACTCATCAGCGACTCAATCAAGCCAATGGCAGCCAATATCACCGCGTAAGGAAAAATGAATTGCAGGGTTTCCCAATTGAAAGGGATCATGGGGATGTTGAATACGGGCAAACCAGCTTTTATACTGTCGCCACCTTTGGAAACGATGAATGATTTAACTGTTTGAGTTTCCAGTCCGGCAAATATCACCAGCAGAGAAACCACCACAATAGCAGTAAGTGCTGCCGGTATCTTTTTGGTTAGCAATGGCAGGCCCAGCATTATACCTATGGTTAAAGCTATCAGGCCCAGCATAAGCCAAAGCCCCTCACCTGTAAGCCAGGCGTCACCAACTTTAAACATGTGCAATTGAGATAAGAAAATTACAATTGCCAGGCCGTTTACAAAGCCCAGCATCACCGGATGAGGGATCAGGCGGACAAATTTACCCAACCTAAGCAGACCTACACCTATTTGAATCACTCCCATTAGTAATAAAGTAGCAAAGAGATACTGCAAGCCAGCGCCTTCGCCTCCCATAGCATTACCCTGAGAAATTAAGCCAACCATCACAATGGCCAGGGCGCCGGTAGCGCCGGAAATCATGCCCGGCCTCCCTCCTAACAAAGATGTTACAATTCCCATCAAAAATGCGCCGTACAATCCAACAACGGGTGGCACGCCAGCCACGAAGGAAAATGCAACAGCTTCAGGCACCAATGCCAGGGCTACTGTAATTCCTGAAAGCACTTCATCTTTGATGCTACCCTGCGCTTTATCAATAAATTTATAAGGTTTTAATTTCACGTTTTTTGACCTTTTTGTTGTTATTAAAAATTTTGAAGCCGCAAAGATAGGTATTGCTAAAGGATTATAAAAATAATAATCTACATATGAAAATTATTTATATAAGAAAAAAAATTAATTACTATATTAAAAGTATTGTAATTAATTTACTACTATTTTATAAATATCATTTTAAACACAATGCACTTGTGGGCAATTCAGCAAGCCTTACTTTGGCTGCATGAAAAGAGTAAATTGTCTTTTGGCAAGCAAAATTCAAAAGTTACTTTCATTTTGCTCAATAAAGCGTGAAACCGGTCTATTTACCTTTTTGGTTGAATGTAAAAACATTATTTTATGGGCTAATAAAGGATTATGTTTTTAAATTACTTATATTTAAAGTTTAGTAAAAGAATTATTATCAGGATAGTAATTCTTTTGTGTTCAACCATTTAAAAATTACTCATGAGAAATTTTACTTTATTTGTCTCGCTATCTTTTATAGTGCATTTTGCAGTAGCCCAAGACTGTGGTAAGTTTTATCCTTTTGATAAAGGCACTGTGATGGAATTTACTTCATATGATAAAAAAGACAAACAAGAAGGTCGTATGATATACAAAGTAATAGCCGTAAAAGACACCCCTGAGGGAAAAAAAGCCACTATTGATTTCGAAATGTACGACAAGAAAGATGAAAAGGTTGATTTTGGTGAAAGTGGCAGTACTGAATTTGCCGTGCAATGCAACGGAGAAAAGACCATGATCGATATTGAATCTATGATGCTGGGCAATCCTATGCTTAGCAGCTATGAAGGCATGGAAATAACTATGGAAGGCAATCATATTATGATCCCCAATCAATTGAGTACCGGTGAAGAATTGCCTGACGCTGACCTTAAAATAAAAGTAAATACTGGTGTAATGAACATCAATATGAGCTCCAAAATTTTTAATCGAAAAGTTGTAGGGCAAGAAAAAATAACTACGGCTGCCGGAAGCTTTAATACATTTATTATTACCTATGAAACCGAATTCAAGATGGGTGTTTCTCGGCAAATGAAAGGTAAACAA
>CAZQEZ010000244.1:0-4727 GCA_964592475.1 uncultured Roseivirgaceae bacterium | reverse complement strand
AGATTGGAGATAAAAACACAACAAAATATAAATACAAATAAAAAACAAAGCCTAATCGAGTAGCCCGCCAGCAATCCCTAGCTCGTGTCCGGCAGCTACTAGATCCCGAGGCCAGGCCTCGGGAGGCAGTGACGATTTCTATAACTGTTGTAGCTAATGTGTATATGATTGCATTCAGGATTGTTGCACTTATCAATATGGCCACCCAATGCTGCTGTTCTGCATTTACGGAGAAATCGCCATCAGGCAAACAAAATTTAGTTGTATAAAAACACTATAATGTCTAAATTAGGCCCAGGTATTAAAACCTATTAACGGAGGAGCTCGCCAACTGGCGGGGAATTCTGTAAGCCCGGATCTGCGGGGGGAGGCGGAGTAACCCGCTATTCTAACCCGATTACCGTGCATTAGAAAGAGCCGCCTGTGAAAAGTTTAACGACATATGAAAACTGATATTGTAACATTAATAAATGGAAATGTAAAGCTTAATAATGACAGAATTTGAGGCAGACTTGATAATAAGGGAAATTAAACCGATAATGATGAAAGAATTGATTGAAAACTAAAGAGTAACACGCGGTATAAAATATTGGGGCTTAAGTGGTTAGTCAAGCGCATCACTCGCGGCAAGTTTCGTAATGGGTGATACAGACTAAGCTCCGCAATCCTCAACATTTCATAACGCCAACGTTAGCCACCAGAAGCACAAAGAACATGGATAAAACCGAACGAACAATTGTACTTGAACCAGGGAATAGAATACTCTGGATTTTCATGGCTGTTATATTTTTCATCAACGGTATAACTCACTTATTGAACGAACAACTTGAATGGTATCGTTTAATCTTAGGAATTGTAATGATTGCCCTAAGCATTATTCATGCATTTTATTCTGTTCTAGCCTTTTCAGAAAAATCGAAATACTCTTCAAAAGTACGAGTGAACAACAAACTAATTCAACTCAAAAGTAGTTTCTGGAAACGAGCCCATTTGATAAACTGGTCTGATGTCAAACTCATACATTTCGCTAGCTACAAGGTTGAATTCGAACTATCAAATGGGACAAAGGCATTTCTTTACAAAACCGAATCAAAGAAATCTAAGGAACTAAAGAGTATGCTTAGAGAGTTTGCAGGACCTCAGAACATCCAAGTAATCTGTGGCTAACACTAAGCCGAATAGCTGAAATACCCCTCAAAAAAAGCCTGAGCGATGTTGAGTCGTCCAAGCTTTTCTGTGAAAATTGAGAGTGCACCAAGTGGGATTTCAGTTATTCGGTGTTGACCGAATTGCGGGCCTCTTAGGTGGCAAAGTATTATAGCTGCCTATCTTCACTTGCAGTATTTTCGCAAGTTGGCGACTAGCACTAGTCATCATTCTTGTTTTGTTACGGTTTTGACTATAGTTGCCCTTTACCCTGTTAAATTTAATGGGTTTCGGCATCAGAAAAATGTCTTGAATTTGATCGCTATATTTTTACCAAATTTCACCAACATGAGAATGGCAACAGGTGCTTCTACAATTGTTTTTACTGGTTCCAAACCCATATTTTCTTTGATCTGGTTGATCCGATCCGGTTGATTTTGCACCGGTTGGTCAGCAAACCATAATGGCGGATGCGTACAAATCGTTTAGGAGTTTATGTTTCATGAAAAGGAATTGGAAGAGGTGGTGATTTGGTGATTTCTCATGTGTGAAGAAATAGCGAATAAGTAATGAACAGATGGAATTGGAGCGTAAATTATTGGTGATACTACATAATTACTACCAATTATGTTGGCTATATGTAATTTTTGAATAGAGAAATATATGTAATATTGCATATATTTTTGGTTTCAATGCTAAAAAATCGCAAAACAATAGTGTTATGGAAAAAAAAGACCTTTACAAACTGACCGATAAAGAACTATTAGTCGAGAAAAAAAAGCTGATGAAATCAAAAATCTTCTATGCAACCGCTTTTGGTGTTCTTGCCGGAATACTTATATTCGGAGTGGTGGCTTGGAGCCTGAATCCCGAAAAACAATTGGGATTCCTGATTCCAATGTTGATTCCTGTAGTTTTGATTTACAGAATGCTTAAAACTCCAAATCAGAATAAGGATTTAGAAGATGTCTTGAAAGAACGCAAATTAAACTGAATGATTAAAGAACGTGATAAGAAATAGAACGATTATTTCAATTTTGCTAATTTATATAAAAAGGAAAGGTAGATATTTTGTAGAAATTAACACGGGCTTAAAAATAGGCACTAAAGCCAACAGCACCTACCCAAAAGTGGCGGTTCAGTGGTTAAATCAAGCTTTGTGCATCTATCAAAGCTTTTGCTTGGCTGAAAGTGAAGTGCTTCGAATTAGCCACCTTCGGATAGCTACAAACCGTTAGTGGCAAGCTGAAGGATGAAATAACAACAATAAAAAAAAGAACTATGAGTAAAAATGAACCAAGAGTAACAGGAGTCGGTGGAATTTTTTTCAAAACTGAAAACCCTGATAAAACAAAAAAATGGTATCAAGACAACTTGGGACTAAAGACCGACAAATGGGGAACAAATATCATGGATAATGAAGGCAACAAAATTGAATTATGGGAACCAAATGACGTTGAGTACGAGAAGTTAGTAGAAGATAGAACAAAATAAGACCCTTCCTTTAAATCGGAAAGCATAGAAAAAATAAATAAATGGTAGCTCAATATTTAAAACAGGTTTTTGATCCTTTCATAGAAATTAAAACTGATGTTTGGGAGAACTTTGAAAAATTGGGAACAGTTAAAGAACTTCCCAAAGAAAAAATACTAAAAGAATCATATACAACAGAAAAATATTTCAACATCATACTTAAAGGAAGTGGCGGAACACTGATTTGGAATGAAAATAATTTTGTTTGTATGGATATTGCCTTTGAAAATGATTTTTTAAACGACTATATGTCATTTACTTTACAAAAAGAAACACCTATTGAAGTTAGGCTTTTCGAAGACTCAAACATTTTTCAAATCTCTTATCATAATTTTCAAAAAATATTAATACAAGGAAAGTACGGAGAGAAAATAACACGACTTGCGGCAGAAACAGCTTTTATCGACAAACAACAGCAACAAATAGACCTTTTGACGAAAACTGCAAAAGAAAGATATTTGGAGTTACTGCTTAGTAAAAAGGGAATTGAAAGGACTCAATTGAAATATCTTGCATCTTATCTTGGTATTACCCCGCAAAGTTTAAGCAGAATAAGAGCAGAAAAAATTTGAGACTTACCAAATGGTAACTACTTTGACTTAGAAGTCAGATATTTTTGCATCAGGTTAACAATTAAATATTATATCTGATGAAAAAAAATCTCTTTTCCTTGCTTTTTTGCCTTGCACTTTGCCAAGGTAGTCTCTTAGCACAGAATGAAACTAAAACAATTGGTGGATTTGCAGAATATACTCTCTTATCAAAAAAAGTGATTCATCTGACTTTCCCATTTTATATTGGCTATGGAGAAGTGCGAATGTACAATGAAAATGGTGTTGCAGGGCTTGGTAAAGAAAATTTGCTCCAAATCGAACCATCAGCTTTATTAGAAGTCAATTTATTTAAATACACTCGTTTAAATCTTGGAGCAGGCTATCGGTTTGTTGGGGAAATGGATTATCGAAACTTGAACCAGTCTGACCTATCAGGTTTAACGGCTTATGTTGGACTTAAATTCGGGAGTTTTAGATAAACCTAAAACGGAGTTTTAAAACTAAGATTGGTCAACAAATAAAGATGTGGAAGCAGAAAAACACTAAATAAGAATAATGAAACAGAAAATAAAAACAGACAAAAAAATGCCTTTATCAAAGACGATTGCGGTGCTTGTTAGTTTCCCAATAATAGCAACACTAATCTCTCTTTTGCTTTTAAATCGGTCTATCATTACAGATTTAGGACTTGACTTTTTCAATACATTTTGGATAATAATTATTGGTTGGTATGTCTTGCAAATTTTCATTACATCAAGACTTCTCATCGCACATGATTGGAATTGGAAAGACATTGGTTACCCATTTTCCAGAAGGAAAACGGCTTACTTTATAGGTGGGTATTTACTTTTTGCAATTGGATTACTCGTAATTATAGAATTAGCATTGGCAAATTCAACCGTAGATGCCGCAAAGTTAGAAGCGTTATCCTCATTAACCCCAAAAACAACTACCGCGAGAATTATATTCATAATAATGGGCTTGGTGGCAGGCTTAGCAGAAGAGATTGTTTACAGGGGATTCGCCATAAAAGCATTAGAAAGCAATAGAGTAAACAAATGGTTAGCTGTTCTTATCGCGACAATTCCTTTTATCTTCCAACATGGCTTAAAATCTATTGACCAATTTTGGTGGTTTACAATCACAGGAATTGCTTTCGGATCACTATTTATTTATCTCAAAAAACTTACCTTTAACATTATTATTCATTGGTTGGTCATTCTCTCGGCAATGACGGCAATTTTTCAAGTTATAGAATAAAAATATAAACAGGTAGGTTTCTTGTTCAAAGTCAAGATTAAAAAAATAAAGCCTACCACTAACAGCACCTTAGAATACATGGGGCTGGCGGTGGTTTCCGCGAGCTTGGTTTTTCATGGCTATATTTGTAGAAAACTGACAGAGAAAAGCTTTGAAAAGCCACGTTTCTTAGCTGCAAATCGGGGAAGTTTCATCTGAGCGACCCGAAGAAGGAAGGGGGATTGTCAGTTAATA
>CAZQEZ010000243.1:0-4783 GCA_964592475.1 uncultured Roseivirgaceae bacterium | reverse complement strand
AGATAAGGCAATAATAGCTGCCGTAGCCAAGCTGTAGGACAGAAATAATTTTGTTTTTTGTATCATAATTTTATTATTTAATAATCTGATATTGTTATTTTATAAAATTAAGATACCTGCAGTTCTAATCTATTACAAATTTTATTCTTGTATTACGTGAGTAGTATTTTAAAAAACAATTCAATACTTTTTGAGTTACCAAAAACTCTCCACTGGAAAAAGTATCGTCTCCCTCCCGATAAAAACGACCGGCACTAATTTTAAAATCACATAATTTAATTTTTTTGTAGCTTCTACTCCTCAGGAGCTGACGTAAGTATTCAAAGCAAATTACCGAAAATAAATACTACGTTTTGCTTAATTTTAGATAAATTTTAAATTATTGTGCTATGTATTCGACTTCAAAGTTTCTTATTTCTTTATTTTTCTTTTCTATTATTTTTATTGCTTGCAACAATGAGGATGCAGAAGTAACTGAATCCTTAGACGATCAAAATGAAGTGCCACTAGGGCCGGCACCCAATGAAAGAACACCCGGTAGTTTTAGATTTAATAACTCAAATTTTAGAGAGCAAACTAATGCAACCAGTTGCAACCCCTCTTCAAAAGACAATAACGCGTATTTTATGTCAATGAGATCCACTGTGCTATTTAATGGCAATGTAGGAACGGGCACGGTTCAAATTGTGTTGCCAGAAAATAACATCCGCTCCATGGAATACGAACTTGTAGCTTCTAATCCGATAGACTTACAAGGCAAACCTAATAATGCGATCATTTCCTTTTTCCTCAACACCTCTGCTCCTGGCGGTAGAGGCGAAAGCATTTCAGGCTATGCCGCTGAAGGTAAGCTTTGGGTAGATGCTTCAAATGATAATATCATAGCCCGATTTGAGGATGTAGAGCTTAAAGGGAAAAAAGATGGTGGCGGCAAGGTTATTGGAAAACTTTCAGGTGCTATTAAGTGCAGTGATGGTTAACTCTTTTTGAATTGTACGTGGATAGTTGAATTTCAACTTATTGTTTGTTATTGTATATCTTTATCTACATGATTAATTAAATATTTAGTTGGTTAAGCTCTTTTCTTCCTCACCCCCTGGCCCATAGCCGTCAACCTAAGACTTATAAAAGCTCGAAGGATCGGAAATCAATAGCACAGGGTGCAGCCCTGGGCTAATTGATTAATATGGGCAAGAGCCCCAAAGTGGGCGAAAACAATGGTCATGTTGGATTTGTGACCAATTTTAAACTGACATTTTTACTTTAATTAATTATTCTGGTAATAAAAAATGGGAGTGGGTGAATGATAAAATTCTCAGTTCTAAACGCTTAGCCTTTTACTGCTCTCACCGTGGCTTTAGCAAATAAGGCGCACCAAGCTTCTCCACTTTTAGTGACCTTCTGCTTGCGCCTTTGGTTGTTTTTTATCCCGGAGCTTAATCACGCCCTTTCAGGGCTTTTAGTCAGCTAGGGTATTCGTTGTGGTAAAATTATCTATTTTGCCGCTTGTAGTTGCATTTTGCTAATAGATTTATCTCCAGATTTGTGTGTTTACTTTCTGTGAATTCCTCTGTGATTCTCCGTGGTTAACTTTTATCTTCTCACCGGCGCTTTAGCATACCGTATTCATAATAATAGCAGTATTTCTTTTAAAAAATATTACCGTATCAAATTCACGCTACCACTTTCCACATTCTTACCTTTTTCGTTTCTGATCACGTAGAAGTAAGTGGTGGGCAGCAAAGTTTTTCCATTGCTCATGCCATTCCAGTCGTTTTGATAAGCCTTGCTGCGAAATACCTCCTGCCCCACCCGGTTGAATACAATCACCTCGTATTCCGGCATCAGGTCAATATTTTCAATAAACCAGGTTTCATCCTGAAGGTCGCCGTTGGGCGAAAACTGGTTATTGGCGATCACCGGCACTGTAATTTGTAGATACAATGTGTCGCTGTGTATTAAAGTATCATGGGTGCCGGTAACTGTTATTTTAGTTTCCCCTACTGCTGCTTCCGCTGCCACTGCTAACGTTATTTCCACATTGCCTTCATTATCAATGGTATTGGCTGATAGCGTAGGTGTAACTTCCGGGTTGTCATTATCCAAAGTAAGATCCACGGTTCCGGTAAACCCGTTGAGCGCTTGAACTACCACGGTAGCTACTCCGGATTCTCCCCGGTTAGTTGTAAGCCTGTTTGGGTTTACCGAAAGGGCGAAATCGGGGTCTTCTACTTCTACAATGGTCACCGGTAAATTAATTTCACGAGTCAATGACCCCGAAGTACCTACCACCACCAGTGTATATTGCCCGGCAGCCAGATTGGTGGCAGCATTGACAGTAAGTTGGCTGCTACCGCTGGCAGACAACGTTGTATTGTCGAAAGTGGCTGTAATGCCCGTAACAAGCGAGGAGTTTTTGATTGAAAGCGTAACCTCATCAGCAAAACCTGCCAGGCCATTATAAGAAACAGAAGCTTCAGCATTTCCGCCTTGATTAATGGATAGACTGGAAGGAGCCAGTTCCAGGGCAAAATCCGGAGATGTGGCGCCAGCTACATTTAATACAATGGTAGCATCGTCGCTCAAGCTGCCTGAGCTGGCTTTTATTTTTACCGTGTATTGGCCAGGTGCCAGGGAAGCACCGGCGGTAAAGGTAACAGTAGCGTCGCCTTCGGTAGCAATGGTAGTAGTACTGAAATCAGCGGTAAGACCATCAGGCAAACTACCCTCGACGGCCAGGTTTACCGTACCGGTATAATTACCGGTGGCATCTACAGTCAGCGTTATTTGCTTGTTTCCTCCTATGGCTAAATCTGTTACCTGAGGATTGGAAGACAATAAAATGGCCGGGTCCAGAGGAGGATAGTCGATTACATCCACGTCGTCTGGTACAGGAGGTATGGCTAGAAAATTGTATCGAAAAAGACCTTCGCTGGATATACTGGAGCCTACAAGTAGGCTTTCGTTGGTAAGATGCAAGTCCGCTGTGAGCACTTTCGGAATTTCAGGCTGAAATTCTGTCCACTCCGTATCGCCCATGTTGATCTTGAAGACATACAAATCATTGTAAACCTGGATACTACCGCCCGATGGCTTATGTTTTTGAAAAGCAAAATAAGTCACATTGTCTCTTGTGACTATATCCACACCATCCAATTTTGGCAACCCTGTATTGTACAAGGTAAAGTTGATGCCATCAGACGAACGGTACATTTGTTGCATTCCGCTTGAGCGCCATATACCAGCCGCGTAATAATAATCTTGATCCTTAGTAAAATGCCCGATACCGGTGTTCAGGCCAGATAAGTTTTGCCATGTGGACAGATCACTGGTTCGCTTTAATACATCTTTTCCCACATATAAGTAGGTGCCGTCGTCCCAAAGATTGCCGGAAGCATTGTTGATTTTTTGCCAGCTTCCGCTAAAATTGGTCAATGAATAAATACCACTGGTAGATGTGCTTAAAAGTAAATTATTTTTAAAAACATGAAGACTGCCATATTGAGAAGAAGGCAAATTTGTTCCGGCAGGTACCCAGTTTTGTCCCCCGTCGGCACTTTTAAAAACATTTATCTTCAAATTAGCCTGAGCTAAGGCATAAAGAACGCCATTGGCTTTTACCAAATTCTGGATTAAATATTCATTTAAACCTATTGGCACCCAGCGCAGCCCATAGGAATTTGATTGCCATACTCCCCCATCGGTGGCTGCATACAAAACATCACCATCGTTTTCCAATGCATTGATGGGCTGATAGCCAAGGCCTTTATTGGCCAAAGTCCAGTTATTGCCATCGTCTCCACTTCTGTAAACACCAATTTCGGTGCCTAAATAAAGCACTCCATCACCACCAACCAATGAATACAAAAAGTTAGTGGCAACACCATTATTTTTAGGAGTAACTGATTGACCATTGGCAGCTAATAAGTTCACACCATCAGTGTTAGAGAAATAAAACACATTGCCGTTATTATTCACCAACTGACCTTTGTTTAGAGAAGTATTAGCCTGGGAAAAAGTTATGCCATTATCTGAAGAAATATAAAGCCCATTACTTTGGGTTGATGCATAAACTATCCCGTTATTAGCGAGTAGAGAGGAAACTTTAATATCTTTAAAATTACTTTGATTCCAATTAATTCCATTAGAAGAATAGAAAATTGCTTCGTCAGCTTTAAAAGGATTTTCAGTATAGGCAACCATCATATTATTAACAAAAACAAGCTGGTAGATCCTGAAATTTCCCAGATCGGTTGTTATATTTTGCCAACTATCCCCATGATTGTTAGAAGTAAAAAATTTACCATCAAAGCCTACCAGGTAAAGAGACGAGGGTCCAATGAAAGCTCGGGGCACTTGAATATCCGAAGGCAATCCGCTCATTTTTTCACTCCAATTATTTCCTTTATTGTCGCTCGCGTATACTTTATTATTACCCGTAAGGATCATCCTGCTACCACTTTCTACGAAAGAAACTATGGGCTTATCCGTAAAAGGTGCATTATTGTAAACCTGCCAAATATCTCCTCTATCATCCGAAAAATATTCCATATTGGCAAAAATCCTTCCTTGCGAGAAGTATAAGTTTTGAATTGTACCACCTTCTGGTCCACCGGAATGTTCCCACTGAGCCAATAGATGTTGTGATGATATACCTATTAAAATAAATACCGTGGCAATTAATATCTTTTTCCACTTTTTCATGATTCTTCTATTAAAATAATAAATTACCTTATCAAATTCACGCTGCCACTCTCCACATTCTTACCTTTTTCGTTTCTGA
>CAZQEZ010000242.1:0-4790 GCA_964592475.1 uncultured Roseivirgaceae bacterium | reverse complement strand
GAACATACCAGGCAGCAGAAGTTCTGAAAATTATACTTGGCATAGGCCAGGTGCTGAGTGGAAAATTAAAAATTATTCACACCCTTTCCATGCAGGAGCAAATGATAACCTTTCAACGCAATGAGGCCCGTGTACAGGAGGTGTTGCAAAGAGGCTTCACTTCAGAAATCAGCAATAGTGAATTAATGGATAAAAATAAAATTTACCTGGACGTGCGGGAGGCGCATGATCAACCCCGGCCTGAACAAGAGACGATATTAAATATTCCCATGCCTCAACTGCACGAGCGGTACCAGGAAATACCTTTTGACAAAATTGTACATGTTTACTGCCAGTCGGGCATCAGAAGCAAGCAGGCCATACAATTGTTAGAGGAAAAGTATGGTTTTAAAAATTTAGTAAATGTAGAAGGTGGAATACAATCTTTATTGAAATGAGCGAGAAAAAACCAAAAAAAGTATTTGTGGCAGGTGCGATAAGCCCGGAAAAGAGTGCAACCTCGATTACCAATC
The DNA here is from genome assembly GCA_964592475.1 of uncultured Roseivirgaceae bacterium. Lineage (GTDB taxonomy): Bacteria > Bacteroidota > Bacteroidia > Cytophagales > Cyclobacteriaceae > CAZQEZ01. Next base: position 4,278 of record CAZQEZ010000242.1, on the reverse strand, counting down.
ATCAAAGCAAAACCAATATTGGCGCCCACAGCATATTTTTGGGGCAGGTACGGGCAGATGTAATTGAAGGTAAAAAAGTAGCAGCTATCGATTATTCCGCCTATGAGGAAATGGCTGAAAAAGTATTTCACGACATTCGGGAAGTGGCATTTGAAAAATTTGACATAACCTGCATGCACATTTACCATAGCCTGGGTGAAGTAAAGGTAGGAGAAATTTGCTTATTTGTATTCACCTCTTCAGCTCATAGAAAAGCGGCCACAGAGGCCTGTAGCTACCTGGTGGAAGAAATAAAGGCCAAAGTGCCTATTTTTGGTAAAGAAATTTTTGAGGATCAAACTCACCAGTGGAAAGTAAACCAGTAAGTTTTTATTAAGAAAATAATGGTAGATATCACCCATAAGTCAAATACACTACGACAGGCCACGGCTCAAGCCATTGTAAAAACAAGCAGCCTGGAAACCATTGATAAAATCAAAAATAATCAGGTGCCCAAAGGAGATGTATTTGCCATGGCCAAAGCCGCCGGTTTACTGGGGGTGAAAAAGACGCCGGAGTTACTACCCGATTGTCATCCGCTGCCAATAGAATACGCCGGAATTGAATATGAAATTATCGACCTGCAGATTATCATTACCATGACGGTGAAAACCATTTATAAAACGGGGGTAGAGGTGGAGGCGATGCATGGCGCCAGCGTAGTGGCGTTGACCATGTATGATATGTTGAAGCCGATAGATATGCAAGTAGAAATTGGTACCATCAGACTATTGAATAAGACCGGTGGTAAATCATTTTACCAGGTAGCTGAGCAGGAGCTGACCGCTCAGGTGGTAGTTTGCTCGGATACTATTTCGAGGGGAGAAAAAGAAGACCGTGCCGGAAAAATTATAGTATCAAAATTGGAAGCGCTTGGTCTAACAACAAGTTATCAGATTATTCCCGATGAGCCTGCTCAAATTAAGAGTTTGGTAAAAGAACAAGCGGCTGACCTTTTGATTTTTACTGGAGGAACTGGTGCAGGGCCAAGAGATGTAACTCCGGATGCGATAAGGCCATTACTGGATACTACGCTTCATGGGGTTGAAGAGCAAATGAGAAGATACGGCCAGGAACGTACACCTTTTGCCATGCTTTCCCGCTCGGTGGCCGGCATCAGGAACGGGAAGGTAATTCTGGCTTTGCCTGGTTCATCCAATGGATCCAGGGAGTGCATGGAAGCAGTTTTTCCGCATTTACTGCATGTTTTTCAGGTATTAAAAGGTAAAAGACACGACTGATATGGCATCACAAATAATTGACAGATTCGGACGACCTCATTCTTACCTCAGGGTTTCACTGACCGACCGCTGCAATCTCCGGTGTTTTTACTGCATGCCGGAAGAGGGTATCGAGCTGACGGAAAAAGAAAACATCATGTCGCTGGAGGAAATTATTAGCATTGCCTCCACCTTCAGAGATTTGGGAGTAGATACCATTCGCCTTACCGGGGGCGAACCAACCATTCGTAAAAATTTTGAATACCTGATACGGGAGTTGGCAAAACTGGATGTTACCCTGAAGTTAACCACCAATGGTATTTTACTGGATCGCTACCTGGATGTATTTAAGGAAATCGGTCTGAGGAAAATTAATGTCAGCCTGGATACGCTGGATAAAGCTCGCTCGGTTTTTATTACCAAGAGAGATTATTTTGACAGGATTATGAATAACCTGCAAATAGCATTGCAATACCAGCTGGAGATAAAACTTAATGTGGTGCTTATAAAAGGAGTGAATGACCGGGAAATCAATGATTTTATAGCACTTACCAAGGATCAGCATTTGGCAGTAAAATTTATAGAGTTTATGCCCTTCAAAGGAAACCAATGGGACTGGAGTAAAGGAGTAAGTAAGGAAACAATTGAGCAGACAGTCCGATCCAAATTTGGTGAAGTCGAACGATTACAAGATCCAAAGCATAGCACTTCGGCTAATTACAGAGTGAAAGGACATGCCGGAAGCTTTGGCATCGTAAGTACTATCACCAATCCATTCTGTGCTGACTGCAATAGGATAAGGTTGACTGCAGATGGAAAAATGAAGAATTGCCTGTTTGCCACCAACGAAACTGACCTTTTAAATCCATATAGAAAAGGCGGGGATATTAAAGGGCTTATCCTGGAGTCTATCAAGACAAAAAAATTCTCTCGTGACGGCATGGAATTGAAAATGGAGGCAAAGCATTATGAAAAAAACAGGTCGATGATTTCAATAGGTGGCTAATGATTTCCATAGAAGAAGCACTCCATAAAATCTATATACAAAAGGTTAATCCTGAAGCGATTGAACACCCATTATTAGAAGCAGGTGGATTTTATCTGGCCCAATCCATTCATGCTCCATTCGATTTGCCTGATTTCGAAAATTCGGCCATGGATGGATACGCGGTGCGCGGGTTACTCGATAATTATACGATTGTGGGAGAAGTGGCTGCCGGCGATACCTCGATTAGCAAATTGAACGAAGGGGAGGCGATGCGGATATTTACAGGCGGAAAGATACCGGAGAATACAACTGCGGTAGTAATGCAGGAAAAAACTGAAGTAAACAATAACAACTTAAAGATCACCACCGCAGTGATACCCGGGCAACATATCCGGCCTAAAGGTGGAGAATTAGCAACCGGGCAATTGGTATTTGACACCGGACATCTCATCTCGCCGGCATCCGTGGGGCTCATTAGCTCATTGGGCATTGAGTCGGTAAAGGTGTTTCAAAAACCTGTCGTACGATTGATTGTTACCGGCACCGAATTAATTGCCCCGGGACAGCATAGAAAGCCGGGTCAGATTTACGAATCCAACAGCTTATCAATTGCGGCCGCCCTGGAAAAATTTGGTTACAGCTGCGCAGAAAAGTTGCAGGTAGCAGATGATTATGAAAAAACAAAGGATGCCATCGGCGATTTTTTAGATAAAACCGACTTGCTTCTTTTATCCGGCGGCATTTCAGTGGGAGATTATGATTATGTAAAAAAAGCCTTGTTGGAAAATGGGGTAAAAGAAATTTTCTACAAAGTGTTTCAGAAGCCAGGGAAGCCCTTGTTTTTTGGCAAAAAAGGTGAAAAGTATGTTTTTGCACTTCCCGGTAATCCAGCCTCTTCACTCACCTGCTTTTACATTTATGTATTGCCTATGCTGCAAAAAATGAGCGGTGCAAAAGAAACAGGCCTACCCGAAATTATGGTTCCTTTGGCGCATAATTACAAAATGAAAGGAGACCGCCCTGCCTTTTTAAAAGCAAAAATAGCCGACCAAAAAGTTGCTATTCTGGATGGCCAGGGATCGTCAATGCTTCACACATTGGCCCTGGGAAATGCATTGGTTTTCCTGCAGCCCGGCTGTGACTTAAAAAGCGGTGATATGGTACAATGCTTTCTTATTTAATCTGCCATGACGCTGGAATTTTTGCCGTTCATTTTCTTTTTTATTGCCCTCTTTTACAGTTCGGTTGGGTTTGGTGGCGGCTCCAGCTACCTGGCCCTTCTCAGCCTTTTTCTTGTAGATTTTTATGAGATACGTTCTACCGCTTTAGTACTTAATATTTGTGTGGTAACAATCGGAACGCTAACATATATCAGGCACAGGGTTTTTAATCTGAAATTGTTCTGGCCATTCCTGGTGTCCAGCATACCTATGGCTTATCTGGGCGCTCAATTAAAACTTTCGCAACAGGTTTTTTTTCTTATTCTCGGTACTTTATTAATCCTATCCGGTGGTTTTATGATTTTGCGATATTTAAAATCCCGCATGAAATCAAAAGAATTTACTTTAAACAAAAAATTTTCATTGGGTGGTGGTATTGGGTTTATGGCGGGATTATCGGGCATTGGAGGAGGTGTTTTCTTGTCACCGGTTTTGAATTTACTTAACTGGTCTAACCCGCGTTCGGTAGCTTCCCTGGCTTCAATATTTATCTTGGTAAATTCGGTAGCAGGATTGATTGGTCTTTCAGTGGCTGGCACGTTTCATTTAAATGCAGAATTGATAGTAAAACTGGTTATTGCGGTGGTTTTGGGAGGTAGCCTTGGGGCCTATTTAAGTAATATTAAATTTAATCTCAGGTTCATTGGTATACTTACAGCCCTGCTAGTGGTTTATGTAGGATTAAGGTTGGTGTTGTTGCATGGTTTTGGGGTGAGGGTGTGAAGATAAAAAAGAGAGGGTTTAAATGCCTTATTATTATTTCAAAGAGTTATTTAAATCAACTGGAGTGAAAATTAAATTGTTGCGCATA
>CAZQEZ010000241.1:0-4822 GCA_964592475.1 uncultured Roseivirgaceae bacterium | reverse complement strand
GCGATCGTCGAATGGTACGATATTTGAAAAATATAGCGTCTGAAAATAACATTAAATGGCAACCTGAAGTACTACCTGCAGGTGGTACCGACACGGCTTCATTACAAAGGAATGGTAAGTCGGGATCTATATCGGGTGGAATTTCCATACCAACAAGGCATTTGCACCAGGTGATTGAAATGGCCCATCAAGAAGATATTTTTCACTCGATTGAATTGTTGAAATTATCATTGCAAAATCTAAATAAGAATGATTGGGGTTGGTGATTTTTATGATTTTATCAACTGGTTATCATGTAATATCGGTACTACCTCACAGCTATTCAAAGTAATAGAATACTCGAAATCTTGTTGCGATAAAATATGACTCAGCCTCTGGCGATGGGAAGAACCAGCAAGATAAGCCTTTATATCTTTATGGGCATCTTGCCAAAGATGCATAGCGGCCTTAGTTGCGTCACAATATGTAATATATCCAGCATCAATTAAATTCTTTGCTAAGGCACCGGCAAAAAGAGTATCTTCTAGGTTAAATAGGTTCTTCCAGCCAGCACACAGTATTACTATGTGCTGGTTTGATAATAAAAGATGGCTTACTAATGATCGCAAATTAATAAAGGCACCTACTAAAACTTTTTTTGAATTTTCTTTAGCAATATTTACTGCCTGTGTGCCATTGGTAGTAGAAAATGCCAAGGTTTGGTTTTTTAAAGATTCTAACCAAAAATCTGATGGGGAATTACCAATATCAGCAAAATCCAGTATTTTTCCATCTCTTTCACATGCCACTAAGTATCCATTTTCTTTCATTTTTTTGGCTTCATCAATTCCTTTCACAGGAATAATTGATTTTACACCATAGTTTAAAGCCGATACCATCGATGTGGTGGCCCTGAATATATCTACTACTACTGTAATATGGTCACTTTGGCTGATTTTGTAAGGGTATAGTAACGGACTTAAAGAAACTTCAACAGTTGATTGCATTTTTTTGAGCAAATATATTAAAAAACTGTAGAAGCTAAAAGCTCCATTTTCAATCAGCAATAGTGGATTATTATGAGACCTAAAATTTTATGGATGGCGACTTAATATTTTCTTCAGTTTTTTCCCGTTAACAGGTTTTTCAACAAATGCTTGTATAGTTTTGTAGGCTTTGGCTTTATCTCTATCTTCAGGATGAATGGATGAGCTCACAATATAAATAAAAATATTTTTAGGAAGTTTCATTTTAATGAACTCTTCTATAAACTCCCATGCATCCACTATGGGCATATTTATGTCTAAAAGAATTAAATCTGGCAAGGGCTTTTCTTCATCAAGGTTTTTTTTGAGTTCTTCCAGTGCAAAATGACCGTCAATAAAAGTTTTATACTCACCTTCATAATTTATGCTTTTTATATAATTGGCCGTTAACATCAAAAATATTTCATCATCATCTACCGACCATATTGATTTTATTCCAGTCTTCATGTCATATTTTAATAGTAAAAGTACTTCCTTTATTTACTTCCGATCTCACCTCAATTGATCCTCCCAATGCCTCAATCTGGTTTTTAGTGATAAATAATCCTATACCTTTGGCTCCGGGCATATCATGAAAAGTTTTATACATGCCAAATATTTTTCCCCCGTATTTTTTTAGGTCAATACCTAATCCATTGTCACTTACAGAAATTGATAATTTATCATTTAGTTGATCAGCACTTATTTTGATTAGGGGAGAAATATTGGGTTTTCGATATTTTAATGCATTCCTAATCAGGTTTTGAAATACATTGTTGAGGTAAATAGGGTCCGTTTTTATTTGGGTATCTTTAGGTACTTCATTGGTTATGGCTGCGCCTAATTCGCTTATTTGTATACTTACTGAATCGATCACCTTGTCGATCATTTCCTTTAAATTGATTTTTTCTTTTTTGTGGTGGAAGTTAGATTGAATTTTAAGAAGAGTATTTATATGTCTGAGTGTTTCATCCAGATTTTTAGCAGAGATGTTCAATGTTTGAATCAATTCTAATTTTTTATCTTCATGTCGTAAATTATTTAACAAATCGGCAATTCCCAGTATATTGCTTGCATGTGAACGAATATTATGTGAAATAATATAGCTAAAATCTACTAATCGATTGCGTTGATCACTAATTACGTCTACCGTTTTTTGTTTTTCTTCCTCAGCTTGCTTTTGTGCAGTAATGTTGGTGCGAATACTTACATATTGTTCGGGTTTGCCACTTACATCATAAAATGGAACTATGGTTGAAAGCATCCAACAAGTGCTACCATCTTTCTTTTTGTTATTTATTTCTCCTTTCCAGGTTTTTCCTGCTATTAATGTTTGCCACATATTTGCAAAAAATTCTTGGCTATGATAACCTGAATTAATTATTTTATGAGTTTTGCCAATTAACTCTTCCCGGCTAAACTGAGTTGTTTTACAAAATATGTCATTAACATCAGTAATATTGCCATTCAGATCAGTAATTGAAACCAAAGTATGTTGATATATGGCCTTCCGAATGTTTTTGAACTTGATATCGGCTTTTTTATGTTCATCTACATTTTGATTTACACCAAAAATTCTGATACATTCACCATTAATAAATTCAGCTTTCCCATTACTCCTTACCCATCTAATTTTGCCAGTGGATGTCCTGATTTTAAAAATGATGTCATTTGCTTGACCAACATTAATCAATTGGTCTATAAAGTTTTGTATGATCGCTAAATCTTTACTGCTGTAAACGAAGTTTTTTATCTTTGATAAAGTGGGTTCAAAGGCTTCAGTAACTTCAAATATTTCTTTAGTAACAGAAGTCCATGATAATTTATCGTTTTTAACGTCATATTCCCAACCACCTATCTGGGCAACTTCATTAGTTTGCTCTAGTAATTGCTTGATTTTTTGCAGCTCCAGATTATTTTTTTTAATCTTTTCTTGTTCTTGTATATTTTTGGTTACGTCTTTTTCAATCGCTATAAACTGAGATAGATTACCTTTTTCATCAAATACAGGATCTATAGTAAGGTCTAACCAGAAAGATGAGCCATTTTTATGATAATTAAGAATTACTTCATGACTGTGCTGCTTATTGGATATGCATTCACTCATTCTTTTAATGGTTTCCTGATCAGAATCAGGACCTTGTAGCAGTTCTCCGGGCTTTTTTCCAATCATATCATCAAGTGTATACCCTGATAATTTGGTGAAGCTGTCATTTACCCAAGTGGTGAGCCCCGATGCATCTGTTATTATTACCGCATCGTTTGTTTTAGCTGCTACCAAGGCAAGTTGATCTTGTTTTATTTGTAATTTCTTTTGCTGTGTAAGATCAGTTGATATGCCTATTAAGCCTGTTATCTCTCCTTTAGAATTTAAAATTGGGATGTCATGTACATAGGCTGGGAAAATAGTGCCATTTTTTTTTCTCAGTTTAATTTCTCCCGACCATTCTTTTCCCTTGCTTAATTGCTCTATAATAAAATGGCTTTTTTCAACATTTTCAACTGATGGTGTGACCTCTAATATATTTTTGCCCATTACTTCATCAGAGGACCAGCCGAATAATTGTTGCGCTGCTTTATTCCAATAATCGATTTCACCCTCTTTATTGGTAGCTATTACAGCCTGATCTACTATATCCAGCAATTTTGCCTGGAACTTGATATTGACTTCAGCTTTTTTCTGAGCTGTGATGTCAAAGCCCAATCCTTGAAATTCTATTGACTTTCCATCTAAAATTGATATCCTACTTATTTCCCATTCAATTAAGCTATTGTGGTTCTTTTGCTGTAAACGTAAAGTTTCTTTCAGGGTACAGTCTATGCTGGTTTCACAGTTATTAAGGCCAAATAGTAAATTAGCACAATCATTTTCGTGAAAAATATCTGAAATTTTTTGATCGAACACGTCATTTTCGAATAGATTGAAGTACTTCAGGAAATAATTATTAACATATAATATCTTGCCATTTGTATCAAACCTGATTATAAAAGCCGATTGGCTATTAAGTATTGATTCATACTTATTAAGTAAGTTTTTTAATTCTTTTTCTTGCTTTTTTTCTTTAGTAATATTGGTGTGCGATCCCAGCATACGAAGTGGCTTGCCTGATTCATCTCTAATAGCAATGCCCCTACATCTAATCCAAACTTTACTTCCATTAGCATGTTTGTACCTAATTATTTGGTCGTAGGGGTGGACGGGATTGGCCAGGTGTTTATCAAAGTTAATTAAAGCTACCTCTAAATCCTCAGGATAAACGATTTCTTTCCATTCGTTTGCGTGATGGTTTTTACTGGATGGATCATAGCCAAGCGTAGTCCAAAATTTAGCATTCATCCATTTATTTTCAGGATTTTCTAAATCCCAATACCACATGCCAGCCAAAGAGCCCTCTTGAATAAATTCAAAGATTGAGTCATCATTTTTAATCAACTCGAAAAGTTCTCGCTGCAGATAATGTTCTTCCCTTTTCATATAAGTGGTAATGGATCACCGGTTTATAAATTCAGAAATATCAACTTGATACTCTTTTAATGGCGCTGATTATGATGCTAATATATCAATTGTGAATATAAGTTACGAGTAAATGTAATATTATATTTATAAAAATAATCAAATGCTATAAAGTATGGCATAGCTCTAATTAATATGTCTCCTCAAGGAAGCTAAATCATTTTCCAGAGATAAATTCATTGTGATTGATAATGATTATGCTAGTATATTAAGTACTGAAGTTTCGCACCAGAATTGGTTTGTGTGTTTCTCTCTGTGAATTCCTCTGTGATTCTCCGTGGTTAGCTTTTCTCTTCTCACCGGC
>CAZQEZ010000240.1:0-4850 GCA_964592475.1 uncultured Roseivirgaceae bacterium | reverse complement strand
ATATCTCTGTTCTTAAAGATGCAGCTTCAGCAGCCATTTATGGTGCACGTGCAGCAGCCGGAGTAATTCTGGTTACAACTAAAAGAGCAAAAGCTGGGGAGATGAATTTAACATATAATGCAAATTTTGGTATTGAAACGCCAACTCAACTACCAAAAATGGTTGGTGTTGTACGGTTCATGGAAATGGATAATGAAATGCGATGGAATGATAATGGTAATCAGGGAAATGAGTATGCAACTTATCCACAGGATGTTATTGAGAATTATTACCAGTTGAATGCTGAAAATCCGGATCAATATCCAAATACCGACTGGATGGATTTAATTTTGAAACCAAATGCACCAAGACAATCCCATGTAATCAGTATTTCTGCCGGTTCAAAGGCTGTAAAAACCAAAGCTTCGATTGCTTATGACAAGATTGGTGGGTTATACGAAGGTCGTTCTTATCAGCGAATAACAGCCCGTTTAAATAACGATGCCACAATTAATGATATGTTATCTGCGTCTCTTGATTTTTTCTTGAAGAGATCAATTAGCGATCAGCCCAGTGTAAATCCAATGTATTTTGGAATGATGTCGGCGCCTGTTTATGCTGCAGAATGGTCAGACGGAAGAGTTGCAAGTGGAAAACAAGGTGCAAATATTTATGGCCAAATGAAATATGGTGGATTCAGAGATGATTGGTATAATACTGTTGGTGGAAAAGCACAATTGGATTTTTCCCCGCTCGACGGTTTAAAACTTTCTGCGGTGATATCTCCAAGTTTCGATTTTAATAAGGGGAAAGATTTCATTAAGGCTGTTCCTTATTACTCGGCTGAAGATCCAACAGTCTATGGGGGTACTATGCAATGGGCATCATCAACAAGCCTTTCTGAGAGCAGAAGCGATAATTACCAGGTTACGACCCAGTTTCTCGCCAATTATGCAAAATCATTTGATGTTCATAATATTACAGCGCTGGCAGGATATGAAAATTATTACGCCTTTTACGAAAACCTTGGGGCTTCGCGCGATGAATATGACTTGTCATCTTTTCCCTATTTAAATTTGGGCCCACTTGAGTTCCGCAATAATTATGGCAGCGCTTATGAAAATGCATATCGCTCCTGGTTTGGACGAATTATGTATAACTACCAAAATAAATATTTTTTGCAGGGAAATTTAAGATATGATGGTTCTTCCCGTTTTTATAAGGATTATCGATGGGGAGCTTTCCCTTCATTTTCTGCTGGTTGGATTGTTTCCGAAGAAGGTTTTATGCAAAATGTCCCCGGAATATCATTCCTCAAATTAAGAGGATCGTGGGGAGCACTTGGAAATGAGCGGATTGGAAATTATCCCTATCAGGCAACTATTGCATTTAGCAATGCTTTGTTTTACAGGGGAACTGAGATTTTATCGGCACAAACAGCTGCTCAAACCCAATATGCTATTCAGGATATTACTTGGGAAAAAACAGAATCTTTCGATTTTGGAGTGGATGCTAACTTCTTTGATAACCGGCTCCGGTTCGTTGGTGATTACTATCTGAAAACAACAAAAGATATGTTGCTGCCGCTCGAAATTCCCGATTATATTGGTTTCGACAATCCTGATCAGAACACAGGTGTCATGGAAACTAAAGGCTGGGAGGCTGAACTGAACTGGAATGACAATTTGGGTGACCTCAGGTATTCTGTTGCTTTTAATATTTCCGATTTTAAATCCATTATGGGTGATTTGGGTGGAATAGAATTTCTTGGAAGCCAGGTAAAATTTGAAGGTAGTGAATTTAATGAATGGTACGGGTACCAATCAGAAGGTTTGTTTCAAACACAGGACGAAGTGGATAATTCACCTGTTTTAAACAATACTGTCAAGCCCGGGGATGTAAAATACAAAGACATAAGTGGTCCCGACGGTGTTCCTGATGGTGATATTTCGCCTGAATATGATCGAACCTTATTAGGGGGCTCTCTTCCCAGGTATCTATACGGTGGAAACATAAAACTGGACTATAAAGGAATTGATTTTTCACTGGTTTTTCAGGGAGTAGGTCGTGTGTGGGACAGGTTAGATGAAACAATGGTAAGGCCACTACTTCAAAACTGGATGAACGGTCAGGAAATTGTGGATGGCAACTACTGGAGCCATTATAGCACTGAACAGAAAAATTTAAATGCGCGATACCCTAGATTAAGCTGGACTGCGGCAGGAAATAACTATACCATGTCTGACTATTGGCTGATGAATGGAGGGTATTTTAGGATGAAAAATATAACGTTGGGATATACCATTCCAACAAGGATTACTCAGGGAATAAACATGCAGCGCGTAAGGTTTTACACCAGTATTTCTGATTTATTTACCTTAGATAATTATCCAAAAGGCTGGGATCCGGAAGTTGCCGGTTCTGGATATCCTATCACAACTTCTTATGTCTTTGGAGTATCTGTTAACTTTTAAAAATTGAAGAAAATGAAAATAAAAATTTTTTTATTATTAACACTTGTTGCATTTTTTACAGCTTGCAACGAGTTAGATTTGAATCCGCTTTCTGAAGGTTCCAGCGTTAGCTGGTATTCAAATGAAACCGAAATAGATATGGCTTTGAATGATCTCTATCGGGGGGTTTTTTGGCCCCAGGACGGAGATGACTGGACTGACGACTGGACCAACCGCAACAATACAACGCCTATTAACGGCGGAACTATAAATGGCGAATGGGGAAGTCTTACAGATTGGTGGAGAAACACCTATAAGGCTATTTCACGAGCCAATACAGTTTTGGAAAACCTGGACAGGGCAAAAGATGAGATGCCCGATGCAATAATTAATAAGTTTGAAGCAGAAGCTCGATTTGTCCGTGCTGCAAAATATTCCTATCTTATTTCACACTGGGGAGATGTTCCTTTTTTCAAAAATGTTCTTGATTTGGATGAATCCTTTACATTATCAAGAACTCCTAAAAGTGAAATACTAAAGGCTGTTTACGATGATTTTGATTTTGCTATTGCCAAATTGCCGGAAGAATATGGAAGCAGTGAGTTGAAACGTGCAACTAAAGGTGCTGCAATGGCTTATAAAGCCAGAATAGCGCTTTACATGGGTGACTGGAGCGTTGCCCGGAGTGCTGCTAAAGCATGTATGGATTTGGGTGTTTATTCGCTCTATCCCGATTTCAGAGAGCTTTTCCTTGCTTCAACCAAAAATCCGAACGAAGCAATTTTTACCATGCCACAAAGTGCTGAACTGAATGTTTCCTATGGCAACACCAGAAATGTTATTACCCGAAATGCTGGTGGCTGGTGTGCATACAATCCGTCATGGGACTTGTGGTGTTCTTATTTATGTACCGATGGATTACCTATTGATGAGTCTCCACTCTTTGATCCAAGGGAACCTTTTAAAAACAGAGATCCACGGCTGTCGATGACAATTGTTGAATTTCAAACTCCTTTTCTGGGTTTTATGTACCAGCCGCATCCTGACTCGACTGAAATTTTAAATTTCAATACTGGTAATTATCAGTATAATAACGATACGCGGTCAAACAAACAATATGCTTCATACAACTCAATAGCATGGAAAAAGAAAGTAGATGAGGATTGGCTCGACAGAAAAGCGGAGTACGATAGAATATTAATGAGGTATGCTGATGTTTTATTAATGTATGCCGAAGCCAGTATTGAATTGGACCAAATTGATCAGTCAGTTTTGGATGCCATGAATATGGTGCGTGCCAGGGGCTATGGGGTGTCAAAAGATGACATTGGTTCCTATCCCGAAATTACTTCCACAGATCAGGTAGAGCTAAGAAAAATTGTGAGAATTGAGCGTAGAATGGAATTTGCTTATGAGGGATTACGTTATATGGATATTATTCGATGGCGTTTAGCTGATAAAGTTTTAAACACAAATATTTATGGAATGCTCGATCCGGCTGATTTAAAAGAAAAGGTAGTTGACCAGGGGTTATGGTTTTTCCCTGAAACTCCTGAAGTAGATGAAGATGGTGTGCCTAATTTTGATGCTTTGTTTGATGCGGGTTATATAAAATTGCTGGCAGTCAGAAAATTTGATGCCGGGCGCCAATACTTGTGGCCAATTCCAACCAAGGAAATTCTTATCAATGAGAACCTCACTCAAAACGAGGGATATTAATAGTTTAGGTTAGTTAATTAGACAAAAAGCCTGTCCATACCGGGCAGGTTTTTTAGTCAATTTTATTGTTTGTCAAAATAACATAGCTATTGTTTTTTTAATGAATATAGTATCACATAAAAGCAAGACTTTTGTTTCTGTTGCATTGATTGTTATACTGGTCTTTTTTTTCAATACATGCAAGAGCCAGTTATCAAATAGTTCCGCTGAAGTAACCGGGATAAAAACTGATATATGCATATTGGGAGGAAGCGAGGCCGGTTTTACTGCTGCTATTCAGGCTACCCATATGGGGAAAGATGTGGTTTTGATTGAACCAACTGGCCATCCAGGAGGAATGATGGTAGAGGGAATCGTAAAAGATATCAGGTTTGGAAGTTCGGTAGTAATAGGAGGAATTGCCCGGGAACTTTATACCGCAATAGAATCTTATTACGGGCGAAAGCCACATTTTGGTAAAAATGGATGGTATTCTCAGTACGAACCGAAAATAGCAGAAATGATTATTGAACAATTTTTAGAGTCAGAAGATGGAATTACGGTAATCAGAAAGACAAGGATTAAAGAAAAAAGTGGCGTACAAAAGAAAGGGAGCAAAATTGAAAAAATATTCTTGCAAAATGGAATTGAAGTTTCAGCTACTGTGTTCATTGACGCTTCCATTGAAGGGCATTTGTTGCATTTTGCCGGTGTTTCCAC
>CAZQEZ010000239.1:0-4906 GCA_964592475.1 uncultured Roseivirgaceae bacterium | reverse complement strand
CACTGCTCCGCCTTTTCCCATTTTTTTATTTGTTTATTGGCCATACCCAATAAGTGAGCATGTAAACCTGTGGTATCTTGATGATATTGTAAAACTAAATGGATAGACGCTATTGTTGATTTATATTTTTTAAGTTTAAAATCATTTTCAGCACTTAATTCAAGGAGCTTTCTGTTTAATGAGTCTAATTCAAACCCTCTTTTTATAGATTGGTTAAAATGCTGCTTTAATGACGGGTCCATGTCCATCAATTCACCATAAATTTCGGCCAAGGAAATAATCGACTCTATATCATCAGGATTGTAAATTAAAGCTGTATCGAATAATTGAATAGCTCTGCTTAAAATACCCTGTTTAGATTTAATATTTGCTAATTTTTTGTAATAATAACTATTAGTAGAATCTTGTAAAATCAATTGTTGGTAACAATCAGCTGCTTTTTTATAATTGCTTTCAGTAGTATAAATTGATCCTAACTTATTCAATGCGTGCAAATGACTTGAATCATTTTTGAGCATTTGATTATAATATTTCTTTGCTTTGAAAAGATTGCCCAAGTTAGTATGGCAGATAGCCAACTTATGTAAAATTTTAATATCATCCTCTTCATTGTTAGCTAGATATTCTTCCATTAAAACAATAGCCTTGTTAAACTGATAAGTTTTTATAAGATTCTCTGCCTGATGGTTGATGGCAACGACGTCAGGTTGACTTATTAAATTCTGAGCATAGGCTGGCCCAGCAATAAAAAGAAAGAGGAAAAAGAATAATAATTTAGTCATATCTTGTATAATTATGGAAATGTAAAGATATAACTATATATTTAGATATAAAACTAATATATTAGTTAATATGTATATAAAAAATGCGACTATTAATATAGACAATCAATAATCGCAATTTTTTATTGTAAATTTAGAAATTATCTTCTCTTGAAATACATGACATAATCGCTATCCGTTATAACCAACTCATTATTCAAAATCTCGGCTTTAACATTATCCAAATAGATATCACCATCAACGCAAACTTAATTATTGGTGAGGTCAATAAGGTCCTCGTATTTAAAATCAATAACTATTAGAGTTTCTTTATCTTCATTAATTAAATAATTTGAAAATAAAAATTTTATCGATGAGCAAACAGCGCTATACTTTAGCTTGTTTTGCTATCTGCTATTTTAAGTTTTTTATTTTATTCCCAATCAAATAGACTTAATTTTTAAAGATAATTACCAATTTCTAAGATAAAACACAAAAATATTTGATAGGTATTTAATTAGTATTCACGTTTTTGACTTAATTTATTTTGTTAATAATGAATAAAAACTAAAGGGTGTAAGTAATTTTAATAATAAAAATATTATATTCAATTAAATTGGCCGTGGCTTATCATATCTACCTTCAATATATGGAAATCTTTCGGCAGCATCATCAATTACCTCTACTCCAAAGCCCGGTTCTTGCGACAGGTAAAAATAACCATCTTCAATGCGGAAAGGAGTTTTTAGCAAATCATCCCTCAGTGGATTATAAGTTTGATTTATTTCTAGCATGATCAGGTTAGGAATACTAGCGGCCATGGCGGCATTGGCCATGGTAAGCAGGGCTCCATGCCAGTTATGCGGTGCGCATATCTGATTCTGCAAATGGGCCATTCGCGAGACATACCAGGCTTCGGTAAGTCCCATGACACCGGCATCTGGCTGTACAATATCCATGGCCTGGGCATCTATCCATTCTTTGTATTGAAAGCGATTGTCCATAGTATCACCTCCATAAGATAGCATGACTTTGTCCAGTTTCTTTTTGATTAAAGCATAATTTGCACGAGCTTCTTCGCCATACCTGTACGTTGGATCTTCAATCCAAAGCAACTTCATTTTTTCTGCTTCGGGGATAAATTGCATCGTCTGCTCCAGAGTAAATTGAGCATTACATTCCTGTATCAAGCCAAAATCATCACCCATGGCTTCTCTGATCTTCCATACACCATCAATGTAGCGATTCATGGTCATGCCACTCACACTCCAGTGGGTGCCCGGCCTGAATTTGTAGGCTTTAAAACCTTTTTCACGTAGCCTCTGCGCCTCGGCGATCAGGTTATCCGGCCAAACATCCCCCTCATACATTTCACCGGCACTGGCATAAACAGGTACTTTTTTTGGCGGCTCTTGGTCTATGGATAATAACTGATAAACCGGCTTATTCACAACTTTACCAATAATATCCCAAAGGGCTGCATCTACACCTGCCCAGGCTACTTTCTCACCGCGGCGGGTTACACCGGCAGTGAGCAGTTCAACATCGAAAGGATTTTGCCCCACAATGGCTGGCTTTACCACTTTTTCTGCATAAGCTTTTATTTTATCCGGACCTCCATACTGAGTACTGCCGCCTATACCTTTAACTCCGGCATCAGTGAATACTTCAATTAGAATGGAGTCGGTTTTCCAGGCCCGATAGCGATCCGGTATCCAGTCCAGGTACCATTGTTCTGCATCCGGGATAGGGGCTGAAAGTAAGGTGACTTTCAAATCAGTAATTTTAATATTTTCTCGAGTCAGCCCTTGCAAAGGGTGGCCCCGGGCATTTAATACCTTATTTTTCTGGTTTGTTGTGTTACAAGCTGAGGTAAATAAGCCGGAACCAATTATGCTGGCGCCTATACCTGTCTGGCCGATAAATTTCCTGCGATTGATTTTCATAATTTTAAATCTAATTAATATAAAAATCTGTAATTAATCTGCTGGTAATGTGACTTTAAACAAAGTTCCTTCTTCTTCTGTACTTGTAACTTCAATCTCTCCTCCATGTGCCTCTATCACTTCTTTTACAAATGCCAATCCAATTCCCCAACCCTTTTTGGAATCATCGAGCTGGTAATACTTGCGGAAAATTTGCTGTAAAGAATTTTGCGGAATTACTTCTCCTTTATTCTGTATCCCAAGGATAATTTTCCGGTTTTGCAAATTTATGTTGACATTAATTTCCTCGTTTTTCTTACTGTATTTAAGGGCATTACTCATCAGGTTGGCGAAGGCCCGGATAATAAGATCAATATCAACATTGGCAAAGATCTGTTCCTGGTCTGATTTTAAATTAATATTTCGATTACGTGAAACCTTGTAAATTTCAATTTCATTTTCAATTCTTTTCAATAAATTAACCTCTTGTTTAGAGACTGTAATATTTGAATTATGACCAACGGTACTAACATCCAGAAAATTAGCAATTAACTTTTCTGCCTGTGCTATACTATTACGCAATACATTCAAAACTTCATTCATTTCATCTTTTTCTAATCCACTCTCAATTAAACTTACGCTGGCTTTTATATTATTGAGTGGGTTATTTAGATCATGGGAAATAGAATAAATAAATTGATCCCGGTTTTCATCTTCACGTTGCAAAAGGTTAGCTTTTTCTTCGGCGTTTTTGCGGGCATCAATTTCCATTTTTTGCTTTATGCGGTAAAATGTTTCGCAAGCTTGCTCAATAGCATGATCCAGCAGTTGAATAATTATATTTCTTTCTACAGGAGTAATGTTAGTCTGTTCATCTATTTTTTCAAAAATTATCATTTTTAGCAGGTGATATTCTTTCACAATATGCTGTAAAGAATACACTTCTAATTGGGTACGCTGAAAGCCATGTTCTTTACTACTGTGAGTTAGCGCCTCAATATCATTTGATTTTAAAGCATCTATTGTTGTATCTAGTAGTGCCGGTAAACTATTTTCTATGGCACTTTTGTTATACTTTGAAATTTCCGGCATTTTTGTTTGTACTTCATGATACCAATTATGAATAATATTCGTCTTTTTAGATTGAAGTATAGTAGCAGCGTTCATTAATATTCGGTTTGTAAGTTACAAATATAAGAAGTTAAAAGCTGAAGTAAACTTATATTAAAATAATTAATAAAATATTTAGAGGCTGCTTATTTTTCATCACTTTCCCGTTTTTGGAAGTGTATTTCATTTTCGCTTTTTTTCACATGACTGAACTTTACTACCGCTACAAAAAATACTCCGCCAATCATATTGCCTAGAGTAGCCCACAGCTGAAATTGCAAATATTCATTTAAGGTTATTTCTGAAGAAGTAATTAATCCGGCAAATACTTCAATAGAACCTACTACCGAGTGGTGCAGTCCTCCAATTCCAATAGTGGCAGTTATCAATATAATCATAAAAATACGACTTATGGTATCTTTTGAAGAATTCATCAACCAGCTTAAAAGCCCCATCAACCAACCGGCTATGATGGCACTGCCTAATATTATTTCCCAATCGTATTCAACCATTTTTTGTGCCAAATGCAAAAAAGCTTCATAACTTATTATACCCATGGCAGGCGCTATAATAGTAATTACAAAACCAAAAAAATAGCCACCAATTAAGTTTCCTAATAATACAACTCCCCATAGCTGAAACAAGCTTAATATAGAAGTACTACCATTTAAAACCGGCACTACAGCCAGTGTGGTATGCTCAGTAAATAACTCCGATCGGCCTATAATTACAAAAATAAATCCTAAAGGGTAGGAGAGCGCCAAAGCAGTGTGTATTGCTGCCTCTGAACTGGTTTCAAAAAAAAGTGTGTAAATAACTCCCATTAAAAAAACACTAAAACCTACTTCCAGGCCTGCAGAAATACTGGAAATAAATAAACTAGTATTGTTACGTTGGTGTTCTTTTAAACCACTTTCAATCTGCTCTTCCAGAATTTCTCTGTAAGTTTTAGGCTCAAGTAAAGTCTTTTTTACTTCCTGGGTGCTTTTATCAAAACTTTTTTCAGTCTTGCTCATAATGTTAATAAAGTTTATGAAGCGAAATTGTTTTATTTTAAATATCATCGCTAAATATTATCACATATCAAGTTTTTTTAGCTCTTATGCAAAT
>CAZQEZ010000238.1:0-4920 GCA_964592475.1 uncultured Roseivirgaceae bacterium | reverse complement strand
CTGGCTTATCAATTTTTCAGCAGATTCAATTATATTTTCCAATAAATCCATTGTAAGGGAAGGATTCTGTTCAACTAATCTGAATTATATAAAAGGGCGGCCATTTACCTATCTGGAATGGAATGATAAGCAATATAAAGTACTAATTGATTTGGGAAGTAGCTCTGCTTTAAAGGTGCCTAAAAATTCAAAATTTGGAAAAGCATTGCAAGAAAAAATTAAATTTAACAGAAAGAGAGCGACGAGGCTCTCCATTTTGGGCTATCAACAGGAAGAGAAGTGGATTGGTCAGGTTTCAGATTTACAATTAGGAGGTTGTGTCTTTCATGAAGTGGAAGTTTCGCTTGTTAATGCCAATTACGCTATAATTGGAGTTGATTTCTTTAAACAGCGTACAATATACTTTAATAATGTTGGACGAAAATATTTAAGTGTAAAATTTTAGGCTAAGAAAACCATATGACAATCATCGCACTATTTTCTATTCAATTAGTCGATATCTTTGATTGAAAAGAGAGTACCTGAGAAACTTTTTCAAAAAATCATTACTTTTGAAAAAATGAGCATTTTATCAGGTAAATTGAAGGCATGCTTACGAAACTTACGATCAGAAGATTCAAAAAATTTGAGGAGGTTACTTTTTCTCTTTCCTCTCCTCTTGTATTGATTGGTCCCAACAATGCTGGTAAAACTACTCTGCTACAAGCTATTACCCTTCTTGACGTGGGCTTGAGTAAATGGCTTTCGCAAAATTCACCATCTTCAGGTAAAAAGAAACGAACCGGTGTGATAATTAATCGCAAAGATTTAGCTTCAATACCCATTCCCAATGCCAAATTATTGTGGAAAGATTTGCATGTGCGTACAATAGAGCGGAACAGCACTTCAAAACAGAAAACATCCAACTTAAATATTGAAATTATTGCCGAAGGTTGGTCTGATAATGAACCGTGGTCCTTTGCTTTTGAGTTTGATTATGCCAATGAAGAAACATTTTATTGCCGTCCGCTCAGGATAGATTCTAAAGCAGAATCAAGGCATGATATTAAAATAACAAAAGCTGATTTTCAAGTGGCTTATTTACAGCCAATGTCTGGATTATCCATGCATGAAGACCTTCTCAATGAGGGTTCAATTAATCGACTTATTGGTGAAGGAAAAACAGCAGATGTAATTCGCAATATCTGTTATCAACTTGTAAACCCGGAAAAGCGCTTCGACCTAGGCATGAACAAAGTTAATGTCAATGAAGCTATCCTTCAGGATTATTGGAAGCAAATGAAAGACATTATCCAGCAAAAATTCGGTGCTTCTATTCAGGAACCAACTTATGATCCCAATTCAGGCTTGTTGTCTATGAAATATCGTGAAAATGGTATTGAGTATGATATATCATCTTCGGGTAGAGGCATGCAACAAACGATTCTTTTACTGGCCTTTGTTTATGCCAATGCTGGAAAAGTGATTTTGATGGATGAGCCGGATGCACACCTGGAAGTTATCCGGCAAAGAGAAACCTACAACATGATCAGGGAAATTGCTCATAAAGCCAACGTGCAATTAATCATCGCCTCACACTCGGAAGTGGTATTGAATGAAGCGGCTCAAAAAGATACTTTAATGGCTGTTTTACATAATAGGATCATTCATCTCAACGATCATCAACAAAGAAGCCAGTTTAGAAAGTCACTTACCGATATTGGTTGGGAAAAATATTATCTGGCAGAGCAAAAAGGGCATTGTTTGTATCTTGAAGGTGCCACAGACCTCGATAACTTATCCGCATTTGCCCAAATAGTCAAACACAAGGTAGCCGCATACCTGCCAAGTGCCAACGTAGACTTTATTGAAAATAATGTGCCTGGGGAAGCTTTTAACCGCTTTAAGCCTTTACAATTAATTGATTTAAATATTCAAGGACTGGCTATTTTTGACAACATAGCTTATGAAAAAAGCAGTGTTGATCCGGGATTGCAAATAAGGATTTGGTCAAGAAAAGAGCTGGAAAATTATTTTTGTTTGCCGGAGGTGTTTGTTAGATGGGCCGAAGGTCAAATGAAAGATCGCCATGGGCAAACCAACATGTTTCGCCAAAAATGGCCAGAACTTATGGAAAAGGTTGTTGTAGACCTTACAGCCCCTATTTATCTCAAAGACAGGAAACATGATTGGTGGAAAAATGAGAAACTATGAGATTGGGCAGAAAGTATTTTCCGGGAATTTTACAATCGCTTAAAACTACCTATGGAAATGAGAAAAGGTACGTTTCATAGGCTGGTGCCATTTTTAAAAGTTGAAGAAGTAGACCAGGAAATCATTTTCGCTTTAGACGACATTTATGAATTGCTTCATCCCTGAAAACCATTTATTAAGATAAGATAATGTTGATATTCTCTACTTTCGCGAAATAAACGAAAGTCTTGGTGAACAGTAATAAAGTTGCACGCAGAAGCGAGAAGAGAAAAATAAAATAAACTTAGCGCCTATGCGTCTTTGCGTCTTTGCGAGAAATATTTTATTATTTCTGGTTAAATTACAAATAAGGATATTTCACAATAAATCATATAGAACCACTCAAAACTATCGTAAATTTGTTTTGGTTAAATGATATATTCCATGGAGAATCTTGATGAAATAGTAGATAAATTGATACATTCCCCTCACTTAAAGATAATCATGCAAAAAATTGATGAGTCTTTGAGCGAGGAGAAAGAAAAAAGGCAAGCCTTTTATGCGTTGGTGCATGAAAATGTAAAAGCAGAATTCATTAATGGTGAAATCGTTTATCAGTCACCAGTGAAACAAGTCCATTGGAAAGTTTCAGCAAACCTGTCGTATGCATTGCTTAAATATACAAAAGAGAATAATTTGGGTGAAATCGCTGTAGAAAAAGCCATGGTGAGTTTATCCCGCAATGATTATGAGCCTGACATTTGTTTCTGGAGAAAAGAAGTGGCGGATGCATTTACAGCTGATCAGATGCACTTTCCGGCTCCTGATTTCATTATAGAAATTATCTCTCCATCTACCGAGCAGTTCGATAGAAATGAAAAATTAATTGATTATGCTGCTCACCAGGTAAAGGAATATTGGATTGTAGATCCACAGAAAAAAACTATAGAGAAGTATCTTATTCAAGATCGGGCTTATGAATTAGCTGAGAAGTTGCAACAAGGTAAAATTTACAGCCATACGATTGAAGGTTTTTCAATTGAATTGAGTGAGGTGTTTGTTTGAGTAAGGATAAAAGAAGAGAAAATATTTTTTAGAGCCAATTAGAATAATTTAATGAAACCCGATAACACTGATATCATTTTATACTCTTCCCCTGAAGGCCATATTCGCGTAGAAGTGGTCTACGATGAAGAGACATTCTGGCTGTCTCAAAAAAGAATGGCGGAGCTTTTTGGAGTAGAAGTTAATACTATTAATTACCACCTCAAAGAAATCTTCAAAAGTGAGGAATTACAGGAAGAACGAACTATTCGAAAAATTCGAATAGTTCAGCAGGAAGGTGCCAGAAATGTTCAGAGGGAAGTAGATTTCTATAATCTGGATGCCATTATTGCGGTAGGTTACCGGGTCAATAGCAAACAGGCAACACAGTTTCGCATTTGGGCCACCAAAGTACTGCGGGAATTTATCATCAAAGGCTTTGTTTTAGATGATGAGAGACTTAAACAAGGCAGTCGGTTTGACAAAGATTATTTTGATGAACTGCTCGAACGAATTCGGGAGATCCGGGCCAGCGAACGTAGATTCTATCTCAAAATTACCGACATCTATGAGCAGTGTAGCATCGACTACTATAAGGATGCGGAAATTACGCAAAATTTCTTCAAAACCGTGCAAAATAAACTGCACTGGGCCATTACAGGACACACAGCAGCAGAGTTGATTGCAGCACGCGCTGACGCATCCAAACCTTATATGGGGTTGAAAACCTGGAAAAATGCTCCCAAAGGAAAGATACTGAAAGGTGACATTACGGTTGCCAAAAATTACCTGGATGACAAAGAAATCAAAGCTTTGGAACGCATCGTAACCATGTACCTTGATTATGCAGAAAACTAGGCAGCCAGACAAATTCCCATGAAAATGACTGATTGGGTGGGCAAGCTGGATGCCTTTTTACAATTTAATGAATACGATATCCTGAAAAATGCCGGAAAAGTAAGGCATGAAGTAGCTATAAAACTGGCAGAAAAGGAATACAGCAAATTCAGATTAATTCAGGATGCTTCCTTTGAAAGCGACTTTGAAAAAGAAGCCATTCGACTAAAAGGAAAGAAATGAGATTACTTGACCGAAATACAAGAAATGTTCCAATTACTAAGATATAGCTCAACGGAAGGGTTTCAATCCATTAGCTGATCACTTACAATAACTATCTTCTCACCCATTCACCTTCAACAACCGCCCATATTTTTTGCGGTATTCCATAGGTGGCATTTTAGCAATACTGTTGAAGACTTTATAAAAATTGGATAAGGTATTAAAGCCGCATTCGTAACCTATTTGGCTCACACTCATCTCTTCATTGAGCAGGTATTTGCGGGCATAGCCTACCCTTATTTCGTTGATAAATTCAAAAAATGTTTTGCCGGTTCTTTCTTTAAAATACTTGCAAAAGGCATTGGGTGTTAAGTTGGCCAGGGAAGCGGCTTTTTTCAGCGTTATTTTTTGGTTAAAATTCTCCATCACATACTTATGCACCCGGTCTATTCTGTCGCAATCGTTCAGGTTGTTGGTATTGGTGAATCCCGCACTGGATAAATATTGAAAATCTTCACTACACGACATTAACTTTAGTATTTCTAATAGCTTGATTATCCTTTCAAAATCAGGGAGGGTAAGCATTTTTTGTATCTCTTCTGCTATTTTCTGCTGGGTTCCCGAGAAAAATAAGAGCCCCCTTTT
>CAZQEZ010000237.1:0-4971 GCA_964592475.1 uncultured Roseivirgaceae bacterium | reverse complement strand
TTATGAAATTATTGGCCTACGACAAATTTTTTGACGCCCTGATCAAGTTACCTCGTGATACACAAAAGAAGGTGATAGAGTTTCAAAAAAAGTTTAGAAATGACCCCAAATCTCCTGCTATTCACCTGGAGCCAATTTCTACCTTTAAAGACCCATCTCTGCGGACAGCAAGAATTGACAAGCAATACCGTGCTATCATTAAAGCGCCCCAAACAGGAGACACTTATTACATACTTTGGGTAGATAATCATGATGAAGCCATGGCCTGGGCCGAAAACAAGATATTTCACTGGAATGAAAACACACAAGCAATCCAGGTTTTCTCGGCACCGGAGATAATTGAGGAATCCGCTCAAAATCAGAATTATGGTGTAGCAGAAAAGAAATTATTTAATCAATACACAGACAAAGAATTAATTAAAATAGGAGTTCCGGAAGTTTTATTATCGTCCATCAGAAATCTTGATGATTTGAACGACCTGGAAAAGATGGAAAGATTTTTGCCGGCAGATGCCTTTGAAAATCTTTTTTATCTGGCCGATGGAGCAGACCTTCAGGCAATTCTTACTGAAATAGAGGAGGGCAAATTAGACACCACCATTATAGAACAACAGGAAAACAGCTTAAACAACAGAAGAAACTTTATAGAGTTGACCGATGATGACATTTTTAATGAAGTATTGTCAGGTGAACTTAAGAAATGGAAGTTTTATCTGCATCCCAGCCAGCGCAAACTGGTAGAAGGCGACTTTAACGGACCTGTTAAAATAACAGGCGGAGCCGGTACCGGTAAAACTGTAGCCGCTATACACAGGCTAAAACACCTGATCAATCATTTGAATGATAGCAGACTCGTGGTGTTTACCACCTTTACCAAAGCGCTTACCAGCAACCTGAAAGAAGTAATAGAAGATATCAAGATAGATAAAGACAAATATTTACTCATCAATATAGATGCTTTGGTCTTTGATCTGGCCAAAGAATACGGCTTGATTGAACCCAATAGCAAAGTACTAGATTTCACCTCTTCAAAAAGCTCAGAAGATATCTGGGATGAAGTATTAGAAACTAACCTTTCCCCTTTCGATCGAGATTTCTTAAAAACTGAATACCAGGAAGTAATACTATACCATAATATCGGGAATAAAGCCAATTACCTCACCATCTCCAGATTAGGTCGGGGAAAACCCATCAGCAGAAGACAAAGAATGGACTTGTGGGAGTTGGTAGAGAAATACAAAAGCAAGAAAACGGAACAACTTTGCTATGACAAAAATGAAGTTTTTAACCTGGTCACTAGCCATCTAAACAATCATAAGCTTCATCCATTCAGCCATTGCATAGCCGATGAGTTACAGGATATGGGTAATGTGGAATTGAGATTTATAAGGGCTCTGGTAGAGGAAAAGCCTAATGATCTATTTATGGTAGGAGATCCCTTACAGAAGATTTATAGTAAAACCATCAATTTTTCTCAGGCAGGCATCAATGTGAAAGGAAAAAGAAGTAGAAAGTTGAAAATAAATTACCGCACCAGCGAAGAGATAAAAAAAACGGCAATTGCAGTGTTGCAGGGAATATCTTTTGATGATTTTGATGGAGAAAAAGAAAAGAACAATGGTTATGTTTCCCTATTCCATGGAGAGAAGCCGAAATACGAAGTTTTTCGCACTAAGGATGAAGAATATGAATTTGTATTAAATGGTATCAAACAAATACTGGATAGTGGCTATAAATACTCTGACATAGCCATCAGTGCCCGGACCAGAAATGGCGCCAAAGATTTCAGGAGTGTATTACACAACAACAACATCCCATACTACGACTTTATTGCCGGTACCCCCAGCGGAAGTACAGAGGGCGTTCGTATACTAACATTCCATAATACCAAAGGTCTGGAGTTTAAAGCCATCTTTTTGGTAGATGTTAATGAACGAACTTTTCCCTTCTTACCCAATAGCTATCAGCATTGGGAAAAACAGAAACAGGAAGAGTACTTGAAATCAGAAAAATCTTTACTATACGTAGCTATGAGCAGAGCTGTCCATTGGTTATCTGTTAGTGGTGTGGGTAATAAAGCGGGTATAGAGGTGGGGTGAGGTGTGTTGATCAAACATAAGTCAAGAAAGATTGTTTTTCAAATCAAATATTTATTACTTTAGTGCGTAAATTTAGAAACTTTTTAAAATGGTAGAACCAAGTATTTATGAGTTAGCAATTGTATTTGTTGGTGATATCAATCCAGTAATAATACAACCTTACTGGTTAGTGAATAAAGGTCTTATTCAAGAAACCGAAGGAGAAAATGCAAAAGTTGAAATAATACATAATGAAATAGTTAAATTTGAAGTGGATTGGGCAAGCTTAGAAATTACTCGTCATAGATTTATTCTTAAAACTACCAGGCAACCTTATTTTGAAATTGTTAAAGATTTATCTGCCAATATTTTTAAAGTATTGAAAGATACCCCCTTGAAAAATCTTGGAATCAATCATAATCTTCATTTTAAGTTAGATAATGAAAAATATCTTGAAATAGGACGTAAGTTAGTTCCGTTTGATCACTGGGAAGGAATATTGAACAATCCTCGTTTATTACAATTGGAAATGACAGATGAACCCAGAAAAGATGAATTTCAAGGTTATTATCGTGTAAAAATAGCTCCTTCTGAACTTATACGTCCTTTTGGGGTAAGCGTAAATATAAATGATCATTTTAATAAAATTGAAAAATCAATGGATGCAAATGAAATGGTAAATACGCTAGGAAATGCCTGGAGAAACTCAATTTCAAGAGCAAAAAAAACATATACTGAGTTATGGAAACGACTAGAGGCATAACATCAACTAATCATGATATAATTGACACCTACGTGACTAATATCCATTCAAAACATGGAGAGGAAAACTCACCATTTGAATTTGCCATGGAAAGCAGCATTAAAAATCGTGTCGATGAGGAAGTAAAAGAAACTTCAGAAGCAACTCCGTTATCAAAACAAAATCTTGAGGATTTTGAGAAAGCAATTACTTTAAAGCAATATGAAACTAAGTATACAGAACAAAACATCAGGTATCTTAGAAATAATTCAGTTACTCTTCAGAGCTGGAAAGGCATAATTACAGAGTTAAAAGATGATTATTTTATCGCAGAATTACAAGATTTAACTAATGGTGGAACAAATGAAATAGCAGAAATCGAGTTGCTAAGTGTTTCACCTGATGATTTTAATCTTGTGAGCTTAGGGGCATCATTCTATTGGAGCATTGGCTATAAAATGAATAATGGTCAAATAACTAAAGAGTCAATTATAAGATTTCAACGAATAATTGAATGGGATTCTGATGATTATGACCAAGCAACTGATAGGGCTTCTAATCTGTTAAGTAAATTAATTATTGAGTAATTCCTTGGAAAACATTGCAGAGATCAATCTTTTAGGTACAGGTGGCGGGTATGGAGAATGTATAGTTATTCATTTAGGAAATGCTGATTGGATTATAGTAGATAGCTGTATCAATCCAACCTCTAATGAAGTAATTCCACTGAAAATATTAGCAGATAAAGGAATTAACCCTGATCAAGTCAAATTAATTGTATGTTCTCATTGGCATGATGATCACATAAGAGGCATATCGGAAATTCTTAAATCTTGCACAAATGCTAGTTTTGTATATGCAAGAGCTAATGACGTTCAAAAGTTTCTACTTTTTTTATCCCTTGATTATCAAAAAATAAAAACATCCGGGTCTAATTCCTCAACAGAAGAGTTTAATAAATGCTTGAATGTATTAAGTGAAACAAAGAGAGTTCAAAAGTTAGCAACCTGCGACAAGTTATTATACTACGGCAACCAAGGGGAAGATAAAATTGAAGTTTGGGCATTATCTCCATCTGATAAAAGTTCTTTGCTTTTTGATGAAGAAATCTCACATTTGATTACCGATTTCGGTCCTCCAAACAAAAAACTACCCAAAGTTTCTGCTAACGATCGTTCAGTAGTGATTCTTATTAAGTTATTTAATGAAGTAGTTCTTTTAGGTGCAGATTTGGAAGTAAACAATGATGAAAATCTCGGTTGGAATGACATCATTTTGAATTCTCAAGTCACAAAACATTCAAATAAGGCTTCCTATTTTAAAATACCTCATCATGGTAGTAATAATGGTTATCATGAAGATATATGGTCTGTATTAATTTCTAATGATCCTATTGGGACATTAACCCCATGGAATAGGAAATTAAAATTGCCTCAAAGTGATATGGTTGAAAAATACAAAGCATTAACAAAAGAACTTTATATCACTTCACCATTAGTTGTTAGTAAAAAACCTAAAAGGAGGGATAGAAATACGGAAAAAACGATACGACAATTTAATAGTACAATTCGAGAGTTAAAATATCAATTAGGGATAATCACTTCTGAAATAGACTTAAATAATCCTACGGGATGGAAAACATCAATTAATGGAACATCAGTACGATTAAAATAACTAGATTTCTTATGAATTTTTCCGAATGGATAACTATAGTTTCTATCGTAATTGCTGTTATAATTGCAGTTTTTAGATACGATGAAAGAGAAATAATTCGCTTAAAAAAGGGAGGGAAATATATCATCTTGCTATCACTAGTACTTTCAATAAGTGGTATAAGTTCCTTTTTCCATTCGAATCCTCATCCGGCAATAATTGATTTTTTATGGTTTAACGAAGGGATATATTCTGGATTATGGCCTTTAATCTGGCTAATCATTTTTGTCGTTCTATTCAAAGTATTATGGGATAAATTTATACATCAATCACCAAACATAACATTAATTGAACATTATCAAGATATATTAAAACATGATGAAAACAGGTTTGCGACACTTTTTAGAAAATACGAAAAATATTTTTTATACAATATTGAAGATCGCAATTGGTTGAAGTATGAAGATATCCTAGAACTACAACAATGGTGGAGAATTG
>CAZQEZ010000236.1:0-4975 GCA_964592475.1 uncultured Roseivirgaceae bacterium | reverse complement strand
GAATATTTCCAATTAGTACATTTAAAATTTATCCTTAAGTTGACGGCTATGGGAGTAAGGGGGTGGGAAATAGCAGAAACATTAGCCTTAAACCAACTAAACATTTAATTAATTAATTAGACAAAGATTGTGAAAATAACAATAACAAAGAATAAGTAAAAATTCAACTATCCACACAATTTCACATAGAACCTAAATAATCCATAATGGCCAAGAGTAAAACCTTATTTTTTTGTCAAAACTGTGGTGCTCAATCTCCCAAGTGGATTGGTAAATGCCCCTCATGTGCTGAATGGAACACCTATGTAGAAGAGGTGCTAAGTCCTGAACCGGAAAGAAACAATAATTGGCGATCAAAAAGCGACAAGACAAAAACAACAGCCAATAAGCCAATATCTTTAAACGATGTAAGCCATCAATCACAACCTCGTATCAATGCTCGCGATGGTGAACTTAATCGGGTATTGGGTGGAGGCTTAGTACCAGGATCAGTTACTTTGATCGGTGGCGAACCAGGGATAGGTAAATCCACACTATTACTACAAATTGCTTTGAAGCTTTCCTTAAAAATCTTATATGTAAGTGGAGAGGAAAGCGAGCAGCAAATTAAAATGCGGGCGGATAGAATGCAAATTGCTGCTGATAGCGTGATACTGCTTACAGAAACAACAACTCAAAATATATTTTCGCAGGTAGAGAATGTAAAGCCTGAATTGATGATCATCGATTCTATTCAAACCCTCTACTCTAATAAATTAGATGCGGCAGCAGGAAGCGTGTCTCAGATTAGACAATGTGCTGCTGAACTAATAAAATTTGCTAAGGAAACCAATGTGCCGGTTTTGATGATTGGGCATATTACAAAAGAAGGGGCCATTGCCGGGCCAAAAGTACTGGAGCATATGGTAGATACTGTTTTGCAATTTGAAGGTGATCAGCATCACAGTTACAGGATTTTACGTACCACGAAAAACAGATTCGGGTCTACAGCTGAATTAGGAATCTATGAAATGACTCATACCGGGCTTCGTGAAGTGACTAATCCTTCAGAAATACTTATTTCTCAAAAAGATAAAGACCTGAGCGGCGTTTCCATAGGAGCTACATTGGAGGGCAATCGCCCTTTGCTCATTGAGGTTCAATCGTTGGTTAGCCCGGCCAATTATGGAACTCCCCAGAGGAGTTCTACCGGGTTTGATAATAAGCGATTAAATATGCTGCTTGCAGTGTTGGAAAAGCGGGGTGGGTTTCGCCTCGGCGTGCAGGATGTGTTTCTAAATATCGCCGGGGGCTTTAAGGTAATGGATCCGGCCATCGACCTGGCGGTGATAGTTGCAGTGGTTTCTTCACAAGAAGAAATACCGGTGAGTGAAAAAAAATGCTTTGCAGCGGAGGTTGGTTTAGGTGGAGAAATAAGAGCAGTAAATAGAATAGAAAATCGAATAGCTGAAGCTGAAAAATTAGGTTTTTCTTCTATTTACATTTCAAAGTATAACAAATTCAGAGGCAGTGTTGATCATAATATTAAGGTCAAAAGCTTTGGCCGGCTAGATGAAATTTTTTCAGATTTATTCGCGTAATTAAGATTTTTTATGAATGATTTAATAAACCAATAATGCATAAGGCATTTTATACTATTGGAAATGTAAAAAAAGTAAGTGAATTTGAGTTTCCACAAGTCCGATCAAAAGGATTTGCACTTCGGCTATGGCATCTCAAACGGCACTAGTCATTTATTTTTATAATTTCTCCAAATCGTTGGTTAAAACCATCAATGGCTTGCAATCCGCCAGTATGCAAGACGATAATTTTACTATCGGGCTTAAAATAATTTTTTGAAATAAGGTCCATAATTCCATAAATCATTTTACCGGTGTATATTGGATCCAATAAAATTCCATGTTCGGATTTAAAATCGTTGATGAAATTAATTAGTGTTTGGTTGTGCTTTGCATAGCCATTAAAATGATAATGCGGAATTATTTGCCAAAGATTATTTTTTAAGTCTTCATTGTAATCATGGGCGTAAGCTTGTAATAAATGCTCAATTTCTTTTTCTAAAAATTGGCCTCCTTTCAGTGCCGGAAATCCTAAAACCTTTGTTCTTTGAGTATTACCTGCAATTAATCCCGCCATAGTTCCTCCAGTACCAACAGGAACGCATAGATAATGATAATTCTCTTTTAAATCCTCCCAAATTTCGAGGCAGCCTCTCAAAGCAAGTGAGTTGCTGCCACCTTCCGGTATTTGATAGAAATCTCCAAATTCTTTTTTTAATGCTGTTATAATTTCAAAAGAATTTATCATCCTGTATTTTTCTCTGTTCAGGTATTTTAAAAGCATGCCCTGCTCCCTGGCAAACTTCAAAGTTGGATTTAAGGGTAAATGCTCCTCTCCACGAATGATACCAATTGTATTAAATCCATATTCTTTACCCGCTGCTGCTGTGGCATAAATATGGTTGGAATATGCTCCTCCGAAAGTAAGTAATGTTTTAATCCCTTTCTTTTCAGCTTCCGCCAAATTGTACTTCAGCTTTCGAAATTTGTTACCGCTAATTTGATGGTGCAGCTTGTCTTCTCGTTTTAACCAAAGCGATATTTCTTTTTCTTTAAGAAAAGTAGCATTTATTTCTTCAATCGGTACCATTTAGAATACTGAAAGCATCAGGAATTTTTGTAAGCCTTTATAAATACTTCTGCCATTACATCAGGATCGTTAATTATAAATTCCATTTGATGTGCTATTTTTTCAGGTTTTACCCAGTCTTCAAAGTTGGCATTAGGCATAGCTTTTCTATTAGCTGGTGTATCAATTATAGAAGGTGCCACCATAGAGGCAGAAACATTGCTTTTTGCTATTTCATTAATGATCTCTACTAGTTTAACGAGTACAGACTTGGATAAACTATAAGCTGCTGTGGCTTCTCCTCCTTTTTCAAGCGCGGCTTTGGCTCCGGTAAAAATTATTTTTCCACTTTCATTATTGTCTTTCCAATGCCGAACTAAGTGCTTGGCAACAAAAAATGAAGTATAAAAATTCTTATTCATCATAGATTGCAGGTCTTCTAAACTGGTTTCGAGAAATGACTTGATAGCGAAACCACCTGCTACTAAAAGTCCCGCATCTATAGAGATTTTATTATGAGCTATTTTATTAAAAAGTTGTACTACATCTTCTTCATTATCAATTTCACTTTCCAAAATTGTCAAATTTTCATGCAATGGCATAGCTTTACCAGGTCTTACTACTGCTATTACATTATAATTTTGATCAAGAAAATACTTTACTATTCCTTGACCTAATCCACCATTGGCTCCTGTTACAAATATAGTTTTACGCATTTTATTTAATTTTAAAATCTCGATTTCTCATTACATCATACCGATAAAAACTGCTCAATGTTAAATAAAATTAAATAAAAATTGCTCTTCTTGCATATAATTTCGATAGTTTAGGTATAAGTTTAAATGAAAAAACCGATTATTATAGCTGTTCAAACACCTCTTCGTTTACCACATTGCCCTCAATGTCATGATGCTGAAAAGTAATTACCGGTACCTCGTTTTTTCTTTCTACATGTACTGATAAAAAGCCGCCTTCTACTCTCAAAAATTTATGCTCCGGCTTCACGTTGTTTTGGCTCCAGCCGCCTGCATGCTCATCGGCACCGGCACCACAGCTGAATTCCCAAAGATTCGTTCCTTCCGGATGGCTTACGTACTGCCAGTGACGATCGCCATTGCAAATAAACATATTTTTCTGCTGATCGATGAAGTTGCGGATTTGATTACCCTCATAGGAAAAATTTGAATTGGAATGGTTGTCTTTCTTGCCTGGCCTGTCGGGTCCTACAATGGGAGTGGGAGATATTAATATTTTAAAAGTTGCATTCGAGTTTTTTACCGTTTCAAAAAACCACTGCTTTTGCTCCTCACCCCAGATGGTTTTGTCTGGCCCGTCTGGCGCTGTGTTTTTGCTGCGAAAATTGCGCCCCTCCACTATCCAAATCTGCAGGTCTTTGCCCCAGCGGATAGTTTTGTAAGGTTTTTCATTGCTGGGAAATTGGATTTTGTCAAATATTTCCAGTCCTTTTTCAAAGTCTACCGTACCATATGTCATTTCCGGATAAGCATCGTCTTTTAATACATCATGATCATCTTTCATGAAATAGGTAGTCACCTGCCGGTAAAAATCTCGTTGATTGGGCAGGGCAAATAATCTATTCCAGTGGAAATGCATCAATTCTTCAGTCAAAGCATAGGGCTCCTGCTTGTCATAATACTCTACGTCGCCGGTATGTACATAAAAATCCGGTTGCTTGTCAAGCATTGCAGGATATATTTTATGGCCATTTTGCCCGTCATCGAGCCGCCAGTAATCGTGGCAGGTTACTACCATAAAATCGATGGGCTTAACAGTTTCTGCCGCCGGGGCAGTAATAAATTTTCCATTGAAGGTATCGGAAACCACTCCTTCACCATTTCTGGCCAGCAAGGTTACTTCATATTCAGTGTCCGGTTGTAGACCGTCCAGTTTCCATTGTTTGGTAAAATCTTCTTCCGGGTTTACCGGTTGCCAGTCGATCTGCTGTTTTTCGCTTTCATTTCCAACCGGAAAGTATGACAACTGCACTTCCCCGGCAGTTCCGGGGCAAGCGCCTTCCATTTCATCCAGTTTCAAACTATCTGGCAATTGCGCAGCATAAATAGCGGCACTATCGGTAGAGTTAGCCAATATCCGGTGCAGGGAATCAGAAGGAACTTTCCATTGTACACCGGCAAAATTCATCTCCGGGCTTTTGGTCAGCCGTGTCCAGATCACAATTGAATTCTGGTCGGCCCAGCCATTGCGAAAACCATTGCCGAAATATGGGCCGTCAACTGGTTCCTGGCTGGTACAACTAACAATTAATATTAAAGCAGCGATACTAAATAATCTGATTGGGTTCATATTGATTCTATTTTATTCTTAA
>CAZQEZ010000235.1:0-5153 GCA_964592475.1 uncultured Roseivirgaceae bacterium | reverse complement strand
CATTATTTGGTATTTCGGGTGGAGTGAAATAGCAGAAATCTTAGCTTTAAACCAACTAAAACATTTAATTGTGTGGATAAAGATATTAAAATAATACAATAATAAACAATAAGCAAAATTCAATTATCACAAAATTTCACATAGAACCTTTTTTTATCTATCTATCAGGATTCTGTGCAATGCCAAATCCCAAAGGGATGGTATGATCATGCATACAGCGGTTAAAACTGACAGGTTAAGGTGCTGTACATCAATTGCAGTGCAACATTTTTAAATGTCAGGTGCTTTTTTAAGGCAGTAAAACCTGTCGGGATTAATAAAATAACAATGCCAAATCCCGAAGGGATGACAGGATTATAGAAAATTCAAATCAGTGTTAAAAAATCCCGAAGGGATGATATGATCCTGCATACAGCGTTTAAAGAAAAGCTAAATAGACTGGTGAGTAAATGAGGATTACAGTCGGCAGCTCACCGTTGATTTTATTTTCCTGATTTCAATGCTCTTATCCGTAATCAAAGGTCCTGCTAAGGTTAAATAATTTTTTGCCCAAACTGCATATCGCGAGCATAAGTAACTGAATTTCAATTGTTTGAACTTTCTGCTGGTACACTACATATTTTTTTATTGGTTTTTGGTACCGGTACAGCAGGTTGCACTATAGATTTTTTGCACCTGCTTTATTGGTTTTTTCGGTCTTCTGAGGTGAATGTTCTTCTTATCATTTAGTAAAAAAAGACCAAGACACAGACGAAACCCACGCCGATTGTTAATTTTATTTGAATGAATATATGTCTATTGATCACTATGAATGATATCTTCCAATAATTGCTCCATCTCCTTTACTTTTTCAGGATGGTTATCGGCCAAATTCCTGGTCTCACCCGGGTCTTCGTGTAAATTGTACAATTGCGGTTTATCTGAAACGCCCATTTCGATTTGTTTGATTCGCTCCATTTCGCTAGCGTCCAAATCAGAAGGTTGGATGTATTTCCAATAATCTTGCCTGATACCCTTTGCCAACATTCCTTCTTCCAGCATTATTTCCCGGCCCTTATTACTTACGCCGAGTAGAATTTCAGCCATGTCCTGGCTATCAATGGCTTCGTTTTCATTAAGTTCATACCCGACTATACTGCCAAAGATCGCCATCAAATCTACCTGGTTCCACAAGGCTGCACTTTCACCTGGCTTTATAACATTAGGCCACCAGGCAATGGTAGGCATCCTGTTTCCAGCTTCATAAATACTATACTTGCCTCCCCGATAAATACCAGCCGGTTTATGATCTCCGAGTAATTCTACCGCCATATCCTCATAACCATCATTAAGTACCGGGCCATTGTCACTTGTAAAAATTACCAAAGTATTCTCTGCTAAGCCCATCTGGTCCAGGGCTTCCATAATTTCTCCGGTCATCCAGTCCATTTGCACAATGGCATCTCCCCGTGGGCCCATGGTCGATTTCCCAACAAAACGCTCATTGGGAAGACGGGGGACATGAATATCATGAAAGGGAAAAAACAGAAAAAAGGGCTCGCTTTGATTTTGTCTGACAAAATCAATTGCCTTTTCAGTGAATACCTTGTAAAAATCTTGGTCTTTCCACCAGGCCTGTTCCTGACCCGTCTGGAATCCTATTCTGCTGATTTGATTGACGATTACGCCACTATGCTGAGTATCTGCTTTTTGCAATAGCATTTCCGGATGAGATATTCCAGTGGGATTATCGAATGGATTTGGTTGGGAAGGGTCATCTGTTGCAACTATCTGCAAAGTGTCATCATCACTTAATCCTACTCCTAATTGATTTTCCATGTATATTGTTGGTACCCGATCGCCGGTAACCGGCAGCAAAAAGCTGTAATCAAACCCAACTTCCGCGGGTCCGGGAACTACTTTTTCATTCCAATTGGTTTCACCTCCTCCCAATCCCAGGTGCCATTTTCCCACCACAGCAGTCTTATACCCTGCTTCTTTCAACTTGGAAGCCAGGGTAGCAGATCCTGAGGGTATTAGTTGATTGGCATCGGCACTCAGTATTATAGCATTCATGCGAAAAGCATAATTGCCGGTAAGTAAAGAGTATCTGGATGGCGTGCAGGTTGCCGCTGAACTATGCGAATCAGTAAACTTAAGCCCATTTTGAGCCAATCGATCGATATTGGGAGTTTCCACTCCTACAGCGCCATAGCAGCTTAAATCTCCATAGCCAAGATCGTCTGCATAGAAGATAATGATATTGGGTGGCTGCTGGCTGTTTTCCTGTTTATTTTTGTTACAAGCCTGGGTGATTAATAAAAAAGTCATTAACTGGCTGAATAATACTATTTTTTTCATACACAAAATACAATCGTTAAAGTGTTTTCAATTTTTTAATGGAAATATTAACTCGAAACCTGGTCAAATTTAATGGATACAAAAATAAACAGAAAGTTTTTTCCAATGGGAAAATCATTTTGTGCTTTTTTGGGGCATTTATGATGATTTTCACCAGGCCAAATAAATAGATTTATATTACAAACAAATGGCCATCATTTATTGACAGCCACTGTTTTCTTTTATAAAAACCAACTATTTGTCCACTATTAACTTCTTCCGGTACAATTGCCCGTCCAATTTATAATTTAAAATATACATACCATTGTTTATGTTAGTCAGCGGTATTTGTACATCATTGTAACCTGTTCGTACTGCAAGATTACGATCCCAAATTTTAATTCCCTGAACATTAAATAAATAATTCCAATTTCATGTTTTGTTCTTGTTGGGAATCAAAAAACAAAGCTGGTAAATCTTTGTGCCGGGTTAGGATATAACCTTAAATTAGTTAATCGAGTTTCTTCTTCAACAACTTCGTTTACTGGCCGCTTAGTTATTCTTGCGTTAGAAACTGGAACTAAATTATAGATTTCATTGATTTGATCATCAGTTAAAGCTTGATCGTAAACCCTGAAATCATCAATAAATCCTTCCCATTCTTCCTGATTAGTACTGGGTGCTTTATGAGCTCCTATTCGCATGGCTCCTGTAGAAGACTCAGCAGAAATGGTTGCCGAACCATCCGGAGAGCCATCGATATAAAGCTTCAATGAATTACCATTTTTAACCAATGCTACAAAATACCAGGTGTCTAAAAATAAGCTGGCAGATGATTCAGTTCTTTTATTGCCCAGGAAACTGCAGAATTTACCATCGGAAGTGCTTCTGTACAACCAGGTGCGTCCGGTTGATCCTTCCTGCTGAAAGATAGCTTGTAGAGTACCCCTTGAAGCAGTAAGCTTTACCCAGCTGGTAACTGAAAAATTATTGCCTGCAGGATTTATTAGAGAAGGTACTGAGGC
This sequence comes from uncultured Roseivirgaceae bacterium, assembly GCA_964592475.1. GTDB lineage: Bacteria > Bacteroidota > Bacteroidia > Cytophagales > Cyclobacteriaceae > CAZQEZ01. Next base: position 1,809 of record CAZQEZ010000235.1, on the reverse strand, counting down.
ATAATCATCCACTCCATCTAAAATAATTGCTTGATTGAATTTACCCTCACTGCTAAACCCGGCTCCATTACTCAAAGTTGCATCATTATCTCCTGTGCCACTGTCCAGGGCATCATTATCAAATCTATAATAAGTAAATGGTGAAGGCAAAGTTGGATCTTCACCTGAAGATAATGTACCAAAATCTACATAACCATTGCAATGATAAATCTGAGAGAAGCTACCACCGCAGGATCCATTTTGCCATACAGCAGTATTAACTTCCCTATCCTCCGTCTGAAATTTCACACCATCCAATTCGATAAAATCCACTTCCATATCCCGGTTGGTATCCTGATCATTGATAAAGGCTATTTTTACATTTGCTTCACCAGTGAATTCATAATATAATGTATCCCAACTGGTAGTTAAAGTCCAATTTTTTACAGCGTTATTGTCGACTCTCAGTTGCAGGTTTTCACCACCAGCCTTTCCTTTGGCAACTATTTTTAGGTTTCCGGTTGGTTCGGGATCAGGACCGGGCAGTGTATTCTGAACATAATTTCTTAACCAAACAAGCGCTGGCCTTTCGGTACCATCTGCCCTCACCAGATAGGCATTACCTCGCCAGATCTTATTTTCCTGATAACCCCATAATGTAACTCCTTTCACAGCATCATTCTCCCATAAAATCGGAAATAAAGCTTCATATCTGGCTTTCTGTGCATTGTCATCAGAAAAATTTAAATCCAGTTCAGTTATATATATTTCTAATCCCGTGGCTGCTAACCTATTTAAATTATTCTCAATAGTAGTAAGGTTTCCTTTTTCCAGGTTGTGACATTGCAATCCTATCCCATCGATAAGACCTCGCGCTTTGAGTATGTTAATAATCTCCAGATAATCGTCTGTAGCCGAATTACTTTTTAAAATATCATAATCATTGAGTAGCAAATTGGCATCTGGACAATATTCCCTGGCTTTTTCAAAAGACCAAACTACCCAGTCCCAGCCAGTACCGTATAATTTATTGCTTCCGCCGATAGCACCGCGATAACTGGGCTTAGCGTGTAGTGGCTCATTTACCACATCGATTATTTGTGTATTGCCACAATACCTGTTGCCATAAAGTTGAAACCATTCTTCTACTTCAGCTTTTATTTCGCCATCGGAGAGCCCTGAAAGCCAGGATGGCTGTTGTTGCCCCCAGATGAAAGTATGATGCTTTACCGGAAAGTTTTTACTTTGGCCATATTGATACATCAGGTCTAAAGCTTCCCACTCCATTACATCCCTGGTAGTTTCTGCTACGCCCCATTTGCCTAAGTTTTCAGGAGTTATCTGGTTCCAATAGGTATCAAAATCATCCGGAGCTTCTCCACTATTTTTTATAATGTTGCCCAGAAATTTAGACTTTCCATCAGCAATTTGAGCATTTGCATATGGAGAGATAAACACTAAAGCTATAATAATTGATAATAAGTTTTTCATGTGATTTATAATTAATTTTGGGTAAAAAATAAATATTCACTGTATTCATTTAAACATAAATATCTGAAGTTTCGCACCTTAAAAATTAAAATAAAATTCCTTAAAATCCCCTCTTGAGAGGGGCCAGGGGAGTGTTTATCAAAAGATTATTTTATTTTAATTTTTAAAATCGCGTTTTAACCCAATGTGGGTAAAACCGAGCTTTAAATTCGAAACAAAAATGGAAATGAAAAAATAAAGTATTTTATATTTTACACCCTCCTTTGCCTCCCTCTAGGGAGGAGTTATAGGTGCTTTATTTTTTCATTTTCCATTTTACCAAATACGATTCTGGTGCGA
>CAZQEZ010000234.1:0-5251 GCA_964592475.1 uncultured Roseivirgaceae bacterium | reverse complement strand
CCAAAGATGAACCCATATTCATTTTACCAGTAGGTGACTCCATTACCCAGGGTGGTAAACGCGACAAGCAAGAATATACCTACCGTCTGCCTTTGCAGATGATGCTGCATAAAAATGGTATAGCATACAATTTTATTGGTTCGCAAAGCAAGGGCCTGCACGAAGATGCCACCTGGCCCGAAGTAGCTAAAAATGTCCCTTTTGATCCGGACCATGAAGGCTACTACGGCAACAAAACCCGCAAAGTAGTAGACAAAGTAATGGCTGCCTGGCCATCATACGAAAAAGTACCCGACATGGTACTGATCCATTTGGGCACTAACGACCAGAAAGCAGGCGACTATAAGAATACCGTAGGCCAGCCATTACGGGAATTTATAGAATTTCTACAGGAAAAGAACCCGGAGGTGATTGTCTTCCTGGGTCATCTGAATTTTGAAGATGGAGAAGCTGCCAAAGAAATAAGAAAAGTAGTAGCTAAAGTAGCCATTGACTACCATACTGAAAAATCACCGGTAGTGACCGTAAATCATTACGAAAACTTTATCGAACAACCGGATAAAGTGTATACCGATACTTTTGACTGGGCACATCCTAACCTGAAAGGACAGGAAAAAATGGCACGCATGTGGTTTGAAGCGATGAAAGGGTGGTTGTAAGAAATATTGAATTATACTTCTTTGCTAATAAGTTTTTAAGGATCAATTTGAAAAAAAGTATATTTAAATAAACAATCATACTATGAAAAACTACGTAATTATCTTCCTGTAAATCACCATGAACAAAAGCATTTTTAGCATGTTTTATCATCTTACTAAGCACTTCAACCATGTCTTATCAACCCATTGAAAACTACGGTATCATTGGCAACATGCGTTCAGCTGCACTTGTGGGTCTACATGGATCTATTGATTGGTTTTGCTTTCCACATTTCGACAGCCCCAGCCTGTTTGCAGCCATACTTGATGATCAGAAAGGAGGGCGGTTTTCTATTTGTCCTGCTAAAGAAGAGCACAAAGCTAAGCAATTTTATTGGCCAGACACCAATGTGCTAATCACCCGTTTCTTGTCGGATGATGGTATAGTGGAAATTACCGATTATATGCCCGTGGGTGAAGACATAAAAAATGAAAAAGGTTTCCGAATTGTGAGAAGGGTGAGAGGTATTCATGGAAAATACAAATTGAAAATGGAGTGCTCACCGGCCTTTAACTATGGCCGAGATGAACATGAATTGAATATAACTGATAAAGGTGCTGCTTTTTTTAGTGATAACCTAAGCATGGGATTAGCCAGTACCATACCTTTAAAAGCTAAGGCTAATGAAGCTCATGCTGAATTTACCATTGCAGAAAATGACAACATAGTTTTTGTACTGCATAAAATAGATGGCAAAGAATGTCAGATCACATTTTCCGAAGAACAAGCGGAACAACGATTTAAAAATACCATAAAGTTTTGGCGAGATTGGGTGAGAAAATCGACTTATAAGGGTCGTTGGCGTGAAATGGTCATCCGATCGGCCCTTACACTCAAGCTGCTTACTTTTGAGCCTAGTGGTGCTATTGTTGCTTCTCCCACTTGTGGTTTACCGGAAGGGATTGGTGGCGCACGAAATTGGGATTATCGGTACTCGTGGATCAGAGATGCCTCTTTTACTATTTATGGTCTTATGCGTATAGGCTTTACTGAAGAAGCAAGGAATTTTATGCAGTGGATCGAAAAGATTTGCAAAGACCCCAACGAAGATGGATCAATCCAAATTATGTATGGAATTGATGGACGTAAAAACCTGGATGAGCATTCCTTAGATCATTTTGAAGGCTACCGGCAATCGGCCCCGGTAAGAATTGGCAATGGGGCCTATAAACAGTTACAGCTTGATATCTATGGCGAACTAATGGACTCCGTTTATCTCTACAACAAGTATGGCTCTCCCATTAGTTACGACTTTTGGAAAAGCCTTACCAACCTAATTGAATGGGTATGTGAAAATTGGCAAAAAACCGACGAAGGCATATGGGAAGTTAGAGGCCATCAGCAGCATTTTATTTATTCTAAAATGATGTGTTGGGTGGCATTAGACAGGGCTATCAGATTGGCTGATAAGCGATCATTTCCTTCTGACAAAGTTCGCTGGCAAAAAATACGGGACCAGATCTATGAAGAAATAATGAATAAAGGTTGGAATGATGAATTGCAATCTTTTGTACAAGCTTACGAAAGTGAAGTGCTTGATGCCTCCAATTTGATTATGCCCCTGGTATTTTTTTTATCTCCTACAGATCCGCGCATGTTGAAGACATTGGAAGCCACCATGAAAAACCCAGATAAAGGTGGCTTGGTCACGAACAGCCTGGTGTACCGCTACAATGTTGGGCATAATGTAGATGGACTTGATGCTGTAGAAGGCACTTTTAATATTTGCACATTCTGGTTGGTGGAAGCGCTTACCCGATCCGGTTTTGAAGATCCGGGCAGACTGGAAGACGCACGACTGATCTTTGAGCAAATGCTCGGATATAGCAATCATTTGGGGCTTTTTTCAGAAGAAATTGGATTAAGTGGCGAGGCCTTGGGCAATACACCGCAAGCGTTTACCCATCTATCATTGATCAGCGCAGCCTATAATCTGGACCGTGCCCTGGGATGATAACGACGAATAACAGATAGCCATTTGAACATGCCTTCAAATTAGAATTTACAAAGAACACATTCGGATTTTGAGCTTTGTTTGGCTCAAATGATGGTAATCCAAACCTCTTCCGTTTACGAAAATGAATTAATGAACTGTTCGTTATTGTGTTCCGATTTTTAATTAGATTTGTACATTAACAAAAACATAAATATTAATTATCTATTACAACTAATATGAAAAATTTAGCAATAATCTTGTTTCTAACTGTTTTTACAATGGTTGGTTTGTCTACTTTACATGCACAACGCGTTGAAAGTGATTCTGATTTGATTGGCAAATGGGATCTTACCATAGTCATCGAGAAAGATCAATTAAAGAATCTTGGCATTTTCAGGCATGGACTAATAGCATCTGATGGTTTTCCCGGATGGTTGGAAGTTAAATTGTCTGGTTTTTCTACACTTGTTGGGTATTATGTTGGATACGAGGGAAGTGCAAGACCAATTGCTGAAGTTCATTATGACGCCGGTAAAGATAAATATCACTTCACCATTCCTCCCCAATGGATGGATATTGATGATATCTATTTTGAATTCAGTATAAAAGACGATAAACTTTCAGGTTATAAACTACTCGATGGGAATAAACTTAAATTTACCGGTGTTCGTGCACCAGGTTTAGAGAGAAAAGAGCCACCGGTGTGGGGTAATCCAATCAATTTACTTACTGATAATATGGAGCGTTGGATTATTCCAGAGAATAATAAATTTAAAATGGTCGATGGTATCATGGTGAACCCGGAAAAAGGTGGCAACTTGATTACAAGTCAAAAATTTAATGATTTTAAACTCAGTGTAGAATTCAGGTATCCCGAAGGAAGTAATAGCGGAATTTATCTTCGTGGCCGTTATGAAGTCCAGATTGAAGATTCGAAGGGAAGAGCTGATCATGTAAGCATCGGTGGCATTTACGGGTTTATTGAGCCATCGGTTAATGCAGCAAAAAAACCAGGTGAGTGGCAAACTTACGAAATTACATTAGTTGGAAGACATGTTACGGTTGTACTTAACGGGATTGAAGTTGTCTATAACCGTCCAATCCCTGGCATAACTGGCGGTTCGCTTGACAGTCACGAAGGTGAACCAGGGCCTATAATGATTCAGGGAGATCATGGACCTATAGAGTTTCGTAAATTTGTTATAACACCTTCTGTAAACTAAAGCCTTTGAAGAAAAAGACGGCTATGAAACCAAAGGAATAGTAGAGGCAGAGCCGTAAAATTAATTACGGGTTCTGTGTCCATCGTGAGAGACCATTTTGAAGCAGGAAGTTAGGTAATGTTTATGCAGGAAAGATTCAACATTTGATATTAATTCCGGAATTGCAGCCAGATTTCATAGGCTTTTTTTGAGTGTTTGATTGATGGGCATTCCGAAATTTTGTGCCTGGATTTGTAGCTTACTTTTACTTTCGCAAATAACCAAACTGGCTGCCCGCCGGAATGTCGCCCAATAGTTTCGCTTTTTCTTCTATTGCTATGGCATTCATTAAAAACAAACAAAAAATCAATTTTATTTACTCAATTAATTAATTATTTTTACTACAATCAATTGCACCCGATAATTTTCCTACTTCTGCACCACTACCATCTTTATTAGCTTTCAGGCTTATGTCTTCAAATCTGGCAACTATATTTCCATCAGCATTATTTACCCAAACTTTACCACTTGCTGCATACCCTTCAACATGAAAATTTGACATTAATGTGTTCATGAAAAAAGAAATAAATGCATTTTTTGATTTTCCAGTAAGGTCTAAAGATTCGGAGGCAATTAAGTCGTATTCCATTGATTTTATATTGTTTTTTGGTAATATTATGTAAACGACTCCTTTAGCCACTTCACCCTTGTACATAACTGTTGATTGCATAGTTAAGTAGTAGGTATTATTATCTTTGTAATGGGGACTACAGGTAGTAGATTTTGCTTGGGCATCGAAACTGGAGCTATTATACTTAAAACTGCCTGGTTTACGCTGATTAGGAGGTGAACCTAAAGAGATATCAGTTTTCTCTTCCAGATTCAGATCTGTGATTTCTCCTTCTTCTTTATTGCAAGACCAAAAACTTGCTAAAATAATTGCTGATAAAAAGATGATAGAAATTTTGTGATTCATAGTAAAACTTTTAGATTAATTTTTCAAAGTTAGACACTAATGTAAATGGAAGTTGTGCAATTTAATCTAATTTCATACATAGTAAGAGATACTATTAAACTTAACATTTCTTTCTCAATTATTCCCATTGATTTTTGAAATTACTATCTTTCCTGCATCAACTTGGTGAAAATGACTATCGATGCTAACGTGGGCTTATCATTTGGGGTAGTCCCAAAATTTAAAATATATAATATATATAATCACTAGAATAAGCTAAATCCGATATCAAATTAAATACAAAGAAACAAAAAATCGACTAACTAAACCATGATCATTAAGTTAATAGATTGCAACTTACCGGCATTATTTGGCCTTTCTGCATTTATATTTGAATTAATATCAATCACTATTTGGATTCAATCTTCCTCAAATCACTCATTACTTCTTCCTTCCAGT
>CAZQEZ010000233.1:0-5307 GCA_964592475.1 uncultured Roseivirgaceae bacterium | reverse complement strand
TAAAAAATCTTGGTTTTAAAAAAGTAAAGCATATTTCCATAGAACATCAGGAATTTTTTTATGACTTACAACATTCAATTAAGAAGGTAAAACAACATCAGGAAGGAAAAATAAAACTACAATCTGCCAAGGATTTTTTAAATGAGCTTTGAAGTAGTTAGTTACAGATTAATATAATAAAATATATGCACTATCACAATAGAAATTATCAACAAAAAAGCACGCTCTTATCTCTTATCCACTTAAGAAAAGACAGGACAATTGAGAATAAATATTGACCTGGTTAAAACACTTAAAGAAATCCGATTTAATAGAATCAAGAAATGATAAGGTAAAAGGAAAATCATAAACAAATAAATTTGTTTATGATTTTCTCATACTAAATTAAAATTTTATCTCAAATAGGAATCCAATCACAATTTTTATTTGTTTCATTTACTTCGTCCGAAATAGTACCTGCAATACTTCCATCGGGACATTTATAAATTGCATAAATTGTATATTTTGAATAATTTGGAGAGTCAGTAAATTCTACATATGCACCTTTACCACCTCCAATATCTGGAACAGTTACCCAAGTAACAGATAATCCATCAGGAATAGATAATATACTTACATAAAATTTACTACCTGGACAAACAGTCTTCGGTTCTCCTGTTATCATATTTCTAGGACCCCAATCTTTAACTAAAAAACCTTTACAACTTGAAGTACCATCTCCCCCACTTCCATCACATGTCAAATTAATAGTTTCGGAGCAAACTTCACTACCAGAAATATTTACTTTAAGAGAAACATTTGTACATGTGCTTCCTATTTCTATTTGCACAGTAGATAAATTAATTCCACTAATGATAGTTGCAATACCGCTAGTAATTTCCCACGTATACTTTGGGCGATTAATATCTGAAGTAACTGAATAAGAATAAGTGGTATTAGTTGAAATCACATCTGGTCCACTTATATTACAATAAGTTAGTAATTGATTTGGTTCGGATTTTGCATTTAATAATTCATTTTCAATAACCTCATCTGCAGTTTTACTGCATGACGAAAAAATAATAAATATCATGCTAATAATTGCAGAGTATTTTAATTCTATATTCAACATAATGTAAATAAAATTAATGATACTTACTCTATTGAAGGCTTTTCAGTATTCGCCGGTTTAACATAATTACTATAAAATTATTATGTGAAAATAATTAACTGAAGTTTCGCACCAGAATCGTATTTGGTAAAAATGAAAATTAAAAAATAAAGCACCTATAACTCCTCCCTTGAGGGAGGCAAAGGAGGGTGTAAAATAAGAAAACACTTTATTTTTTCATTTCCATTTTTGTTTCGAATTTAAAGGTCGGTTTTACCCACATGGGGTTAAAACACGATTTTAAAAATTAAAATAAAATAATCTTTTGATAAACACTCCCCTGGCCCCTCTCAAGAGGGGATTTTAAGGAATTTTATTTTAATTTTTAAGGTGCGAAACTTCAGTAAAAAATTTTAAGTACCTTTTATTCTATATAAATATAAAGCATGTATTGATAAATGCTTTGGTCTTTGCAAAAATTCCGGAGTAATTATCACTTACTAAATCTATTATATTCTTTTAAAATTAAAAACTATAAATAATGAGTAGACCATATTACGTTGACGAAGATTTAAAAAAATTTGGTAACATTTCAGAATTTCAACCAGAGTTAGGTAAAAAATTCTTTGAATATTACGGTGAAGTCTTTAAAGAAGGAGCACTAAGTGAGCGAGAAAAGTCATTAATTGCTTTGGCCGTAGCACATGCTATTCAATGCCCTTATTGCATTGATGCTTACACAACCGATTCGTTGGAAAAAGGAGCTGATGAAGCACAAATGATGGAAGCGGTTCATGTAACGGCAGCCATCAGGGGAGGTGCCTCGCTGGTACATGGCGTGCAAATGATGAATAAAACAAAAGATCTAACCATGTAAAGGAAAATGCCTGAGGCTTCAGCAATTGCTCAAGCTTCAGGGTTTATTTAATGTTAATTATAATTGAAAAATGAGCAAAAGTTTAAAAGCACAAAATCATAAATTTGGCAATACTGCCTATCAAATGGAAGTATTAGATACGCCGCCCGAAGGTATTACACCGTTTGCTAATAAAATTGAAGCCTTGGGCTTTCATCCATTTAAGCCTGGCAAAACAGAAATTTTTCAGGTAAACGTGGGCAAAATGTGCAACCAAACCTGCAAGCATTGTCATGTTGACGCTGGACCAGACCGTAAAGAGATAATGACTCGGGCAACCATGCAACAGTGCCTGGATGCATTGGCTCAGTCTGAGATTAAAACTGTAGACCTGACCGGAGGCGCACCGGAAATGAATCCCAATTTTCGCTGGTTTGTAGAAGAAATAAAAAGACTGGACCGCCACGTAATCGTCCGATGCAATCTTACCATTATTTTAGCCAACCCTAAATACCATGATTTACCCGACTTTTTCAAAAAACATGAGATTGAAGTAGTGTCTTCCTTACCCCATTTTTCTGCCCGGCGCACTGATGCTCAACGTGGGGAAGGCGTCTTTGAAAAGTCGATTAAAGCTATGCAAATGCTTAATGCCGTAGGTTATGGAAAAGCGGACACCGGATTGCTGCTCAATCTGGTTTACAATCCCAGCGGTGCATTTTTGCCACCATCCCAAGCATCTCTTGAACGCGATTTTAAAAACAAACTCAGCAAAGAATATGAAGTGGAATTCAACAACCTTTTTGCCATAACCAATATGCCCATCAGTCGCTTTTTGGACTACCTGGTGAGCAGTGGGAAATACGAAGAATATTTGCAAAAACTGGTAGATGCTTTTAATCCATCGGCAGTGGCTAACGTGATGTGCCGCAATACAATTTCAATAGGTTGGGACGGCTATTTGTATGACTGCGACTTTAACCAAATGCTGGAACTGAAAGTAGCCAAAGGAGCCCCACAGCACATCAAAGAATTTGACGTGACTGCCCTGGAACAGCGAGAAATATTGGTAAGCCAGCATTGCTATGGCTGCACAGCCGGTGCCGGAAGTAGCTGTGGCGGTGAGATTGCATCGTGAAAAATAGGTTGAATAGTAAAACTGAATTTCCGGAATAATGCAGGGTAAAGCCTGGCTGGCCCGGGAGGCTACCGAACGTAATTTTAAAGAAAATGCCAATAACTATGGCATTCTTCACCTGGCCATGCATGGCTTACTCAACGATCAGGATCCCATGTTTTCCAAGTTGCTCTTTATTCAAAACGATACCCTGGAAGATGGATTCCTAAATGCTGCAGAAATTTACGATCTAAATGCCCAGTTGGCGGTATTAAGTGCCTGCAACACTGCCTCCGGAAAAATCAACCGTGGGGAGGGAATCATGAGTTTGTCAAGAGCATTTATGTATGCCGGATGCCCCAGCATAGTGGCTAGCCTCTGGAAAGCACCCGACGCTGCCACCAGTAAAATCATGGTCCATTTTTATGAAAATCTGAATAAAGGCATGCAGAAATCCGAAGCTATGCGAGAGGCCAAGCTTCAATACATGGAAGATAACCCGGGCATCAGTAGCCACCCGTTTTTCTGGTCCACTTTTGTGGCGATTGCCGATATGCAGTCTATCGAGAAAAATAATTTTTGGCAGTCGGTCTGGTGGCAAATTTTGCTGGTGGTGTTTTTTACTGCTCTGGTATTTTTATTGGTGAGGAAGGTTATGGGCAGGTAGGTTTAGGTGTATTATTTCAATTGCCCGTGCTTTGTATTTTCAAATGACTATTGGATTTTAGCAATTTTCTGCTAAAACACTATTGTTTTTTAGCTTTTAATTGACTAAATACTATTGTATAATATCACTTTTATATACTGTTCTTTTAGAATTGTATCGCTGGTAGTAAAAGATGATGCTATTTACAAATCTCCTTTGAAAACATACGCTCTGGAAACTGGAAAAGGCAGTGGCATTACATTTCAAGGATTTGTCTCAAACAATCCACTCAACGCAGTCATATCAAATGAAGGAAAAATATCTTTGGAAAATTTTGACATGGATAAGCTTGCAGTTGCGGCTTCTTTTAAAGGAGAAGCCAAAGGAAATATGAAAAACACAATTTTTTTTGAAGGAAGCTTTGAAATTACTTTTAGCAATATGGACGATTACCGTACAAAATAATGCTGACAGCATAAAAAAAGCTCCTGTGTCTTTGTGATCGACCAGGAGCTTTTGCATTAACAACCAGCTATGAATAATTAAACAGCAATTGCTATGCCAAAAATGTAAGTTCCTATGAATCAAAATATTTCAAAAAAGGGTTTGCAATCAATTACTCCCATGATGGGAATTAATGGTTTTATTTGGGAAAGATCTTGAAGTTTTTAATCTTCTAAGCAGATAATCCGGTTGCTTTACCTAGATTTTTACATAATGCTGTCTTTTTTTAATCCTGGCAGTAAATCGTTCTTTTTCGTTCCGAGCATTCATGGCTTTTTGCGTTCACCATCATTCCGGGACTAAGACGTCACGAAATATCCCGTTTTTAGGTTGAAATTACAATAAAGAGAAAGTTTTTATTTTCTGTAATTAATTAAGGTGATCCATGTTTTAGAACTTTATCAGGATTGTCGCCTCGCTCACCGGCCAGGTTTGTGTGTTTACTCTCTGTGAATTCCTCTGTGATTCTCCGTGGTTAGCTTTGCTAACGCCCCGGTAAGAGGAGTAAAAGCCCAGCGTTTAAAACTGAGAATTTTATCATTCACCCACTCCCGTTTTTTTATTACCGGAATAATTAATTAGGTAATAATGTCAGTTTAATCCAACATGACCATTGATTTCGCCCACTTTGTGGCTATTGTACATATTAATCAATAGCACAGGGCTGCCCCCTGTGCTATTGATTTCCGACCCTTCGGGCCTTTATAATTCTTAGGTTGATTGCTATGGGAGCAAAGGGGGTGGTGAGTTTTCGACATTTCTATCTCTAATATATTTTATTATTCATTTTCTCTATTTGTAAATGCCATTGCTGGATCACCTTATTTTGCTGTGCTATATTTTTAACTTCTTCCTCACCCCCTGGCCCCCTCTCCATTTGGAGAGGGGGAAAGTCTGCTTCAGCAGACTGGGGGTGAGGAGTTTTCGACATTTTCAAGTAAATTTATTACGCTTTATATTTTATTCTTTAGGTTTAAATTTTCTGCTTTAGTATAATTATTTGCACTTCTTTAGCTCTTTTCTTCCTCACCCCCTGGCCGCATAGCCGTCAACTTAAGGATAAATTTTAAATGTACTAATTGGAAATATTCAAT
>CAZQEZ010000232.1:0-5324 GCA_964592475.1 uncultured Roseivirgaceae bacterium | reverse complement strand
TTTACCCCGTGAAATGCGAAGCAATTTTTGCTTTGCAAAAATTATTTCACGGGGTTCACCCCATGAAATGCGAAGCAATTTTTGCAAAGCAAAAATTATTTCACGGGGTGAAGGTGCACTGGCTCCGAGTTTTCGGAGTCAGCCGCCTACTCGATTGTGCCGTCGTGCTTTTTCTTTTATATTACAATTTAAATCTTGTCCTTTACCTTTTTTAAATCAAAAGTAACGTAATTGGTAAATTTATTTTGACAAATATTGTTCAATCAAATCTCTATGCTGCAATACAAACTTACAACTTGGTGTATTTCCACATTTTCGGCAAACTAAATGATAAGCACTGTTCACTGTTTTACAATTTGAACAGGAGAAGTAATCCTTCATCTCCAAAAGCCATTTTTCTAATCCAATTTCTTTCATTCGATTTTGTGAATTCAAAATCTCAATTCGGTGGGGCATTTTTAATTTGAATTCATTTAACGACTTACATGGGAATTCTTCACATTCACTGCAAAAATCTATTCTTTTTTGTCGTTTGCAGTTAATGAAAATGCCCATTTTGGAGCAATGCAACGACTTTCTATTAGCTCCACATCCATCACACAAGGTCTCTTCGTAAGACTGGTTTAATACCAAGGCATACTGAAGTAATTTTTCAGTATCGGCTTCCTGAGTTGCCAGATATATTCCGCAAGCACCGCAATATAAACCACAAGCGGCTACTAATTCTCTTTTTGAAGGCGAGCGTGACAAATCTTCATTTACAGGTTGGTTATTCATTTAGCTTAAAAATAATTTTTGTTTTAACTCCTTTGTCCAGCGTGTATAAAATCGGGCAGTTTCCCAATTTTAAATGACAACCCTATTGAAGTATATAATTTGCCGCTTCCATAACCTAACGGATATTCAGGGTGATTACTGCTCCGGGCAAGCCCATAATAAGTATATCCAAGTTCAGCATACAGACCTAACCTTGGAGTTAAAACGTATCTGCCTCCAAAATTAAACCCGCCAACTATGCCATTGGGACTTGCATCTTTCTCTAATTGGGAATTCCATATTCCGAATGCCCAGCCAGTCTTCACCAAAACAAAGACGTCAATATTTTTATTTTTAACAAAGCCTGGATGCCAGCCAAGACGAAAAATTGCCGGAATACCATAAATGTTACTGCCCTGTGTTACCCCGCCAAGTAAACCAGATTCAAGTCCATATGAAAGACCATTTTTTTTGATTAGGAATCCAGTCAGCCGACAGTGAACTACCCAGAAAAACAGAACCGCCCATATTTTCACCGGCAGCAAAAGTACCTGCACCAAATGAACAGTTTAGCAGTACCTTGTTGTCGTCATTTCCTTTTTGTGAGGTTATTTCCTGTCCGCTTGCATTGAGTGCAAAAAGGGTAAGAACTGATAATGTTAAAATATTTATTGTTTTCATAATTAGCTATCTTAACCAATATTTTCGGCAATCCAACAATTTCATTCGGAAATCACTTGAAATGAAAACCATAACCCAAAGAGAAATAAAACGGTGAAACTTTGAAGCTTCCAATAGTAGCTGTGTAGATATAGGCACTACTGTTGTAATCCTTTTTCCCATATTGGTAACCCAGGTTTATCAGCAGAGTGTTTTTCTGTCTTGCCAATAAATCTGTTGTATGCAATAAATCCACTATAAACAGGAGTAACTATTGAATAAATTTCGTTATTGGAAAAATACAAACCAATTCCCGCAGCTATATTTATCACATTTTTTTTATTAGCTAAAACGGGAGTCCCTATTCTTAAACCTGTTACAATATCATCAAATTTTTTATTGATATCCTGATTGCCTAATCCGATATAGGTTTCGCCCCATATTTTCTGCTGGATGAATTTACGCTGATAACCAAGTTCAAACTGATTGGTTGACAGCCGTATTGAAACTTGATTCGGATTCTGAGATTTAACTCCAAACGAGATTAGAGCGAACAATGCTGTTGCCAATGCTATTTTTTTCATCTGTTCTCTATTTTTTTGTTACTTTAATTTTTCCAACTATTGTTTTTGCAGTAGTGAGTTTCTCCATGTCATAATAGATATTTCCGTTTGACCCGTCAGGACTGCTATATCCAATAATTTGAAGTTCCAGTTCATTCGAATCTGGATTTAGAGTACCTGCGTAAATAATAGCTGGCTGGCCACTACCCATATCGCCACCGGAATAGTTTACATCGCCTTCCAATGCACCTTTCGGGAAATAATCATTAAAATCAATCGAATGGTTAAATTCTGCTTTAATAACAATGGGTTCGCTAAAATTTTTGAGTCTCAACTGCAATGTTTTATTTTCTTTTGGCGTAGCTCCTGTAATTCCATCCGTTAAAGGATTCGCCTTGGTTGGCAGCAATAGTCCGTCTTCATAGACAACTCCTCTCTGATGGCACCAATAAGGTAGTGCCTCTTTTCTTCTGTTGCCGTTATTGGACTGCCATCCTTCGGTAGCTATTTTATACGTTGCAAATACTGTTGAAATATAATTTCCCGCTGTATCTTCGAGCCATATAGCAAACTGGGGTGGATTTTTCTTTGATATTCCAAGCAGCAGAGGAAAGTCATGCAACCAGTGTTCTCCGATTTCTATTTCAATTTGAATATCACCTTCCGTAAAAGACAACTCTTCCTTTTCGAATGAACTGAATCCTACCATACATGCGAACATTATAAAACTGATTAAATACTTTTTCATTGTTATATTATTTTGATGTTATTAGTTTTCTGTAGAACGAAAAAAACATTTGTGCTTAACTGAACCTATTTGAAGGTTGTAAAACTCTCAACGGGTCTTCTCACACTTACTGGTTCGGGATAGGCATCTACATAACCGATGCGGGCGATAAACAGGATTTGTCCGTTCAGGTCTAAAAAGGTGCTGGCTTCGTTTCCGAAATCGGGTTCCTCGCTTATTTGGTTCATAGGATGAAACCCGATATTCATTTTGCGGCATTTCAAGTGCATTGCCTGGTACAAACGACCAGTATTTATCCAGCTTTCTATACTTTCCGACGGCTGGGTTATAATTAACCATCCCCCGCAATTTTCAACCTGAAGTTTTGTCTTATCGATACCCTGTGTAACAAAAGATTCTTTTTTTGAATCTTCAGGCTTGAAAAAGTTTCGAACCATAAAACCGCCGATTCCTTTTATCCCCATACCTGATGTTGTTAAGCCATCTTGTTTTTCTTTAACATCTTTATTCGAAAACCTTATCCATGAAGCCAATTCATCCTGAGCATTTTTATTTTTTGCCTGCTGGGTATATGATTGCAGTTCTTTCTGCTTTATATAATTCCCTTTTTCAGATTCTGCAGAGAAATAGTAAATATTTGAAGGGTCAACATCAACCAAAGTCATCCAATCTGCTTCCTTAATCGGAATTGTATCAAAAGGAATCCGAAGCGTAGTCCTGAGTTTAATGTCATTAAGGATGTTTTCATCTCTTTTTTCATTGGATTTGGTTAATGCTATAGAAGCAACTGGGGCACCATTAATATCGGAAAGATTGTGTACTTTAATTTCAGTTTCATACCCAAAGTATGATGCAGCAAGGCTCAGGTTTTCGATGAAGGCGCCAACAGAGATATACAGTTCTCGCGAAGTCGGGTCAACAACTGGCAACTTTCGCGACTTATCGGCAAAAATTAATATTGAATCTTCACCATAAACTTCGGCCCTCCAGGGTTGAGAATTGTGCGAACTTCCTGCCAGAGAAGCATAATAGAGAATTTGATAAAGTTCGCTTTTATCACTATCGATAGATTCCATATTACTTCTATTATAGGAAGAACAAGAAAGTAAAGGTGCAAGAATGAATAACATGGAATAATAGTTCTTAATATTTTTCATAGCACATTTTTTTAAGATTATGAATTTACATCCAGACTGTTTTAAAATAGGATTTCAAGTCTGGGTGTAACTATTAGATTAGCGTTTACTCCAAAGCCTGGCACCTATTCTTACTACTGGCGATAATTCAAATGTTGGAATTGAATACGTTTGATTATCAGAAAATGCTATTGTTTTATCAGCTCTGAAATAACTATGAATCCCCGGCTGTATATAGAAAGTGCGACCAATAAAAAACTGGTAAGAAATTCCGATACCTAAATCAGTTGAAGGTAGGTTTTGTTTCTCACCGGTTGATAGTTGCTTCACCTTGAATGTGTGCCTTTCGGCATAACCATAAATTTCTAAGTTTTTCCAAATATTGTATCCCAGAAAAATCCCTGGTGAAGTGGCGTAATAACGTTCATATCCGTCAACTAACCCACTAATAGCCTGTACATCCACGTTGTAACTACCTCCGTTAATAATACTCGCTCTCACTCTGAATTTGTTGTAACGGTAGCCAACACCAAAGTGATAGCCTCCAGTAAAAAACATTGGAACGAGGCTTTCTACCTCAATAGCCTGTTTTACATCGTAGTTTCTTGGATTTGGGTTCCAAAAAGTTGATTTAGCAACATCTGATTGTGCTGAAATTGTTGCGGCCATTGCCATCATTACTACAAAAAGAAAGATTTGCTTTTTCATATCATAAAGTTTTAAAATTTATGATACAAAGATCGGTCGGAGAATCAGTTCAATTGCTCCACATTTGTTACCAAATAATTTTACCCGAATAATTCTTTGCGAATACGGCTTAATGATTTTGGAGCAATCCCCAAATAATTGGCAATATGATAAAGTTGTACCTTTTGAAATATCTCAGGATGCTTTTTCAGCAAGTTTTCATAGCGTTCCTTTGCTGTATGAATTTGCAATTCTAAGGTTTGCTCTACAATTTTTAAGTACGCTTGTTCCGTTAATATTCTTCCCAGCCGTTCTATCTTTGGTATCTGAAGGTATAGTTCTGTCAAGTCTTGTTGTTTAATAACAAAGATTTCAGTCTCTTCAATAGCCCGAATATTAATTGTTGATGGTGCATTTGTCAAACGGCTCTGATTGTTATTTACCCAATCTCCTTCGAAGGCAAAATCAGTGGTAAATTCATCCCCGTTGTCAATGATTTTAAAATAAACAAGAACACCAAAATTGACAAAGCCCACAAAATTGCAGATTTGTTCTTCTTTTAAGAAAAACTCATCTTTCTTAAGTTTTTTAGTTGCTAAAGCACTGCAGAAAGTCAATAACTCTTCGTCAGTTAAAGAGACTATTGGGTCAATACTTATTTTAATTTTCTGAATCAGGTCCATTTTATTTTACTCAGATATTTGTCTTTTAGCATGCGGCAACGGTTGAGGCTAAAAACTGGCGGGCAATTTAACCCCACTCCGTTTATTAATA
>CAZQEZ010000231.1:0-5390 GCA_964592475.1 uncultured Roseivirgaceae bacterium | reverse complement strand
TGACGTCTTTATTTAAACGTGTTAAAAACACTTAACTTTAGTGATCCGGATTACAATCCCGATAGCTATCCGGGAGGACCAGCTTCAAGTCTTTAAGCACGATGCTCGTCCGGGTTTGTAACCCGGATGCATAAATCCCAGCATTTGTAATGCTACAAAACGTCAGTCATATTTTTTTTCAAAAATCAACCATTACTAATTGCAAGATTGATGAAAATTAAATATTGTTTGGTAATGGTAATTTAAAGCGCTGGTTTTATAAGCTGATCATTGCCGCGTACTTCACAAGACGGTCAAATGTTTTGGAAATCCTGGTTTTGAAGCTCCATTTGGGGGCTTTTACTTGGATCAAATGTTCAATTTCAGTTACCATTTTTAGTAACAATTGCATATCAATTCTTTTATTGATCACCGGATGAGTACAAAGGTCTATCAATCTTGCCATTTGCCACTCGGTAATTTTTTCCGTTTTAATATTCAATGGTTCGCCTTTAGATTTATAAGCTTTTTCATGAGTGATCATTTCGTAAAGCAATAAACCAAGCTGATAGATGTCACTGTAACCATCAATAGCCAGGCCTGCTCGTAATTCGGGGCTGGCATAGTCCATTGTCATGGCCCTGTAAGGTTCAATGTTGTTATGTATTAAGCTTTGTTCTTGCATATGACGGGCAATACCAAAATCAGTTAGTTTTACTTCTCCTGTTTTGTTCACCAATACATTGTTCGGCTTAATATCACAATGCACAATCCCGTTGGCATGACAAAAAGCCACAGCTTGAGTTAGCTGCTTGAATAATTTCAACCGTTGAGATAAATCAAGATTATGCATTTTGCAATGTTCTACTATATTCAACCCATCTACAAATTCCATAACCAGGTAGGGCAGTCCCTCATCTGTAATACCGCCATCATAAACCCGGGCAATATTTTCGTGATTTAGCTGGGCGGCAATATGGCATTCTTGTTTAAAATTCCGGGTCATTTTCGCCGAATCAAGACCCTTTCTTACAATTTTTATGGCTGAATCTCTTTGGAAAAGTCCATCTTTACGGGAGGCTCGATAAACAAAAGCCATGCCTCCTGTACCCACCACCTCTTCCAGGCGATAATTTCCAATTTTACTGCCAATATCATAGCATTTCCCCTGAAAAGATTGAGATAACTCTTTTTCGATTGTATTAAAAAAATCATCAATTTCATCATCATGCAATAGCAGCATAAGTTGAACATGAATATCCGGTTGTTGGTGAGATAAATCTTGCAGAAGCCTTTCCTGAGTTGGCTGGTCGCATTGTAAATATTTTTCGTAGTAATGGTCAACTATTGCCAGATTGCACATAAGTTTTTCCTTTTATTGATAGTTTCTCTTTTGTGCCTTCATTTTTGTTTTGGTTACCTGTATTGAAATTTTTTTTAGTTTATTTTTGATGCAGAATAGAGATTAGTTTTTTTTTAAAAAAAATGGGTACCTTTAAAGATTTATGGTAACTAATGAAGTATAAGATAGAAGATATAATTGAGCAGATAATGCAGGGAGATGAAAAGCTTCTGAAAAAGCTGTATCAGAATTATAGGCCGATCTTTATCAAATGGATATGCTGGCAATACAGTTGTAGTGAAGATGATGCTAAAGATGCTTATCAGAAATCGTTTTCCAGCTTCTATTTTAATATTTTAAATAAAAAAATAAACAATACCGAAATAAAAGTGGAAACCTACTTATTGGGAATTGGCAAAAACGTGATAAGGAAAGACTTGAAAAAAAGCTCCCTTTCCGTAGCTTTAAGAGATTCGGTATATGAAATTGAAGACGATATTAGTTATTTTGAAAAATTTAACCAACAAGGCGACCAGGAGAAAGTAAACAGGATAATGACTAAAATAGGAGAACCATGCAAGACCATATTGTATCAATATTATTTTTTAAATTTTTCCCTTGAATCAATCGCTTACAGGCAGGGATATAAAAATGAGGCAGTAGCCAAAAAGAAAAAATTCCTTTGTATTCAAAAAATAAGAGAGATGTTGTACGGAGCTTAATCCAAATTTTTAAAATTATGACCAGGGAACAGGAATTTGATTTTATTGAGCGGTATTTTGAAGGACAATTGAATGCAGAAGAACTGCAGGAATTTGAGCGCATTAGTGATAATGACAAACAATTTGCATCCAGAATTGCTCAGTATCAACAAATAGTTGATGGTATAAAAACCTACCATCAGCAAGATTTTATGCAAAAAATGGATGAATGGGATACAGAAACGAGTAAACAGAAAAGCTTCAGATTTAATCCTACCTACCTAAAAGCTGCTGCAGCTGTAGTACTACTTATGCTTCCGATTGGTATTTGGTTATATACCTCTTCGCCTTCACACCAGTCACTTTACAACAAGTATTACCAGCCTTACCCTGATGTGATAAGCAGCCGCTCGCAAAATAATAATTTGCCGGAAGCCATGAAAGCATACAATGATGCAGATTACAATCAGGCCATTTTGTTTTTGCAGGAATTCCTGAACCAAAATGAATCCAATGCACTGGGCAGGCTTTACCTTGCCGAATCATACCTCGCCACCAGCCAACTGGAAAAGGCTCGGGAGAATTATCTGCAACTACAAAATAACAGCATATACCAGGATTTATCTTCCTGGCGACTGGCTTTGATAAATCTTGTTGAGGAAAACACAGACCTGGCTAAAGAACAATTATTAAATATTGCGGTACAGCAAAATCATGATTACCGGCAGCAGGCAGAGCAATTACTTAATGAACTTAACTGATCATCCGGGCTCTTTTTAAATAAATTAAAGTTCCTGCCGCCAACACCAGCACTATCAATAGCCAAAACCAGGTTGCAATAGTACTACGAGTATCTCTGAAATCAATTGCCTCCTCATTGCCCATCAGTACAAAAGCTGACCAGAAATAGGGATGACTGGTAATCCGGTCCGATTCCTCCAGGTAATCCAGCTTGGCTTGTCGCAAGGCAGCATCCTTATCCATGCCCGATTTGATGTATCGGGTAAACCTGCCCATCAATTCTTTAGTGGCTTTATCATTGGCTTTCCACAGGCTCATCAATACGCTTGGGCAACCAGCGTAGGCAAAGCCCCGGCCCAGGCTCATGATGCCCTCTCCTCTGCTGTAGCTGCCCATACCCGTTTCGCAGGCGCTAAGGATGGCCAGGTCGGCATTGAGCTCCATGTTGTACAACTCGTGGATGTGCAGAAATCCATCTTCCACTGTATCCGGCTGTGTTGCTCCCACTCCAGCAAACAGCGTCTTAAATCCTGTGTTGTTAGTATTGGCCAGCACAATGCCCGAGTACTGCGGATACTGGTCGTGCAGCAGTGCATGGGAGGAAATGTGTAATATTTTACTTTGGGGCGCCATCTTTTTAAAGTTGATTTCACTGGCTTCCTGTTGCAGAAATGACAACCCTTTGAAAATACCGGATGCTTCTTTGACTTCATCCTCTATGGCAGCAAGTTCTACCAGGTTATTGGCATTCTTTTGATAAAAGGGGTGCTCACTTAAATCCCAGGCATTGGCGTCAGGAGCAAAACCCGCGTAGCTGTAGAGGTTCTTCTTGCCGGACCTTAGCTGCTGATAATGGCTGGTGGTATAGGAGTAGGCATAGCTGATCTGGTATTTCCTGATCGCATAGGGCAATTGAGAGGCCCGCTCCGCTGATGCAGGACTGGTAAGCAATACCTCGAATGGCAGGTAAGCAATAAACCCGTCGGGAATGATTTTAATTTTGCTGATGTCACCACTGATTGCCTGCAGTACCGGCGACAGCAGATGCTCGTGCAGTTGCCAGGCAGCAGAAGTAAAACCGGCCATATCAGAATTGCTGCTGGTAAGCATCGCTATCATTTGCTGCACTTGCTGCTGTACAACTTCCACTGGTTGACCGATTTTCCGAATGGTCACGGACTGCTGACCGATGCCCAACACATAAATGCTGGAATCACCTGCAAAATAGTTGACTATCGTTTCACCGTCTTGTAAACCGGATTGCACTTCGGCCAGTGAGACAATTTGAGTATTATATTTCAACTGAAAATAATCCGGATAAGTAGTCTGCAGCTGACTTACCAAACGGTCGTAGTTGTACTGATTATCAAATAGCTCTTGCCGCAGGGTAGTCAATTGCTCACTAGCTCCCTTTACTTCCAGGCTGGTCACCTGGTCTTTCAGGTAGGCAATTTTGCGCAGGTAGTCCCGCTCCTGATCCAGGATGCTGTCCGGCACACCGGCAAATTGCCTGGAGGCTGTACTGGCCAAAGATTGCAACAGCAGGCGGCTTTTATTTCTTTCCAGGTACTGGTAAATCAGATTCGTGTATTTTTCCTGGTCAAGTCCGTTTTGCAAAGCAGTGTAGGCCACTTCAATCGCGTTTCCATAAATGCTGGTGGCCTTATCGGCAATGTAGCTTTTATAGTCAGCCGACTGAAAGTTGTTACGCATTTTATCGATTAAATCGAAAGCCAGGTTGAAGCAGGAAATTGAATGCTGCAGGGCCTGCTGGTCTTTATCTTGTTCATACATGGCAAACCAGATATTGCCTTTTATTTTGAGGGCTTCCAGCAGGTTAGATTCGTCGATGATGTTTTCCAGCTTTGGCAAGCTGGTTACATCTTCGTTGTTGAAATCGGAAACAAGGTTGATCAGGGATTTTTGAGAGAATTGGAGAGCTTGAGTTAAGTCTCCTATTCTCAAACAAGTCTTTGATATTTGAATATAATTTTCAATTATTCGAAGTGGTTTATAAGAATTATTTGTAAGCGATAATTTTAAAGATTTTTCGTATGCATTTTTAGCTTTTTCATATTCATTCACTGAAAAAAACAAATCACCGTAGAGCATGCTCAGTTTCACATTTGCATTCACATTCTCAAACTGATAGATTCTATTAGCTTTATTTAAGAAACTTAATAATGCTTCAAATTTTCCTTCTTCTTTCATTAAAACCGAGTAGTTGGTTAATGCAAAGAATAAAGGATTAAGACTATTTTCTTTATTTTTTGTGAAAATATCTATTGCTTGCTCATATAATTTTATAATTTCATCTAGTTCAAAATATTCTGACTTATAAGATGTTACCGCTAAGTTCATTCGATTAATACCTTTGTATATTTCATACTCCTGCTTATTGGGTAACCAACTAAGTGCATAATCATGATATTTTTTAGCCATATAATAATTATTTAAAGCAGAGTAACTACTGGCAATCAATGAAAACGCACTAAAGTAATAAAGTGAATCATATGAATCATGTGGTTCATTTGAATTAATAAAGTTATTCATTGATTCAATACAGCTATGAAAATCCAGAAGATCATAAAAATCAAATCTTGAAATATTTGAGGGGGGATAAAGAA
>CAZQEZ010000230.1:0-5504 GCA_964592475.1 uncultured Roseivirgaceae bacterium | reverse complement strand
GGGATTTTTTTAACACTGATTTGAATTTTCTATAATCATATCATCCCTTCGGGATATCATCCCTTCGGGATACCATCCCTTCGGGATACCATCCCTTCGGGATTTGGCATTGCATAAAATCCTGATAGATAGTTAAAAAAAAGCATAATCGATCCGGATAACAATCCCGTAGGGATAGATGATTATAGAAATTTAGTTTTTAATTTTCCGGACAATCATCACCACATGTTTCTCAGGATATTGATCCAGTTCCAGGTGGCGGCATTCACAGTTATTTTCCATGATCACCTTCAGGTTTTCATTGATCCCAATGGTACTGTAGTAAAACTTGTCGTTGTGCCAATCACTTTCATGTTCGCCATATCCGTCCCCAAAAGTGTAGAGGAATATACCCTCTTCTTTTAGCATGCCACAAAGTTTTGCCAATACCGGAACATGCATCGACAATGGTAGATGGAAAAGGCTGTCCCAGCCCACGATCAGGTCATATTGCTGGTCGCTTTCCCAGTTGCATATATCTGCCACCAAAAATTTGCTAGTTTTATGAGTATCCCTTGCAATGGCGATCATATTTGGGGAAGCATCAATCCCGGTTACCCGGAATCCATGAGTTTCTAATTTGTTGATAATTCTGCCACCACTACCGCAACCCACGTCCAGGGCAGTCTCACGATTTTTGCAAAAAGCAATCGCCCTTTCCACAGCTTGTAGTCCGTAGTCTGATTCCAAATGGTAATCATGCCACCATTTGGCTATCTTATCATATTTTTCTCCGATGGTGTTTTTCATTTCCATTGACTATACGACAAGGAGCAATCTTACCAAATAAACCCATTCACCCAAAGGAATACCACCATGCCCATACCGCCCAGCCATGAAACAGACCAGAATATTTTGTTACCGGTGTTGGTTTGCCATACACTTTTGCTGAAGTAAAGGCTGGCCACTAAAACAGCTACCAATATCCAGGGGATAATGAAAATAAATGACCACTGGTCGGTTAAGCCAAAAACTGCCAGGTACTGGTTGGTAGCCATGGTATCCATTACTGCCATTGCCAACAAGACCACTAAACCAAATCCCAAAAATGTAACCAGCCAGGTAGACAGGTTTAGGGTTAGGGGTAAGGTAACCGGTTTTTT
Source organism: uncultured Roseivirgaceae bacterium (assembly GCA_964592475.1). Lineage (GTDB taxonomy): Bacteria > Bacteroidota > Bacteroidia > Cytophagales > Cyclobacteriaceae > CAZQEZ01. The sequence continues at coordinate 4,362 of CAZQEZ010000230.1, read as the reverse complement.
ACGAAATTTCCTTACCAGAAAACGAACAGGGAAATAGAAAAACCCGATAAGGAGAAGTACTATTAATACACCGGCAACAATTGCAGTGGTCAGGTACTTATTGGTAATCACCTTAGCAGCCAATGAGGAAACTCCCCGGTTGAAGTTTATATTGGTGGCGAATTGCAGACCCTGCTGTCCCTCCAAACCGGATAGGTCCGGTTGCTGACCTGGGTTGAGTGTGTATTCCTGTAAGATACCTTCAGTGGCACCCGCGTTTGAATCATGGGCTTTGTCAGCTACAGTGAATTTAAAATGGTTGGGAAAATAAGCAGCCACTTCATTGGTATTGGCCGGAGGAGTAATCGGATCATACAATCCATCGTAAAGTAAAATTGGTGTGTCATATAGTTGTTGCGTAGTATCAAAAGCATTTGGCTTTAAGCCTAATATATCAATATAAATCTGGTTGATTTTATAAAATAATGCTGTACGGTTATAACGGTATAACTTTTTTGTAAAATCGTCTTTAAAAATATTGGTGGGTTTTGATAAATAGGTTTTATCATTCAAACGTATTATGTTCAGCATGTCATTTTCAATTAGAAATGTTGCAAGCAGGGCGTTTGCCAATGATTTGAATACCCAATCGTAATTTTTTTCTACGGATTCGATCAGCAAAGGAAATATTTCCAGTCCATTTTTTAAATAGCTCATGGCAAATGCTATGGACATAAAAGCGTTTGCATCTATTATAGCCGATTTATCAGCCACATCAGGTAGTGTTAATGGGTTTTTATCTAATTTTTCCAGCACAGCCACGAATCTTTCCCGTAAACCAGGATATTCCTGCTTGCAGACAGAGTCGTTACTACAGGTTTCTAAAGTAAGATCAAAAGATCTGGCCATGTTGTAGAATTCTTTCAAATCTGTCTTGCTGCCTTTAGGTACCAAACCACTCAAAACAGCCGCTTTAACGGATTGCGGAAAACAATGAATTACAGCCTGACTATAGTAACTGCCATAAGAATGCCCCCTCAGGATCCATTGATCATACCCCAAAGCTTTCCTCAGCATTTCAACATCATGCGCCACTGCTACTGAATTGTAGGCCTTGGGTTCGATATCAGCCGCATCCAATGTGTCTTTACATGCCTTTACGGCATTCGTAATTAATGATTCAATTTCTTCATCTGTCCTTCCAAAAAAGTACGGGTAATGTATTTCCAGTTCATTCAAATTGTCACATAATGAAGGGGATGAATTGCCACACCCGCGAGGGTCAAGCAAAATAATGTCTTTTTGCTCCAGGATTTTTTGAATGGGTTTAAGATTGATTATAATATCTGTAAATTTGGTAGCACTGCCACCCGGCCCTCCGGGTAAAATAATAAGTGCATCCTGAGTATTGTTTTTTTCGCTTTTTAAAAGGCTAAAAGCCACCTGAATTTTCCGGCCATCGGATTGATCATGATTTTCCGGAACGGTGAGGTAACCAAATTTTACTTTTTGTTCATGCTCTTTCGGTAGCTTGCCGGGGTAATCTGCCCATTCTACTTGAGCTTGCACTAACTGTGATGATAACAAAAAGAAAATAATTGTTCCACTGAAAGACAATAGAAAGATCTGCTTTTTCATAATAAATGTATTTAATATTTGTAATTTATTGTTTAAATTTAATATATATTCTGCAAAATTGTACAATAACGTGTTTAATAATAATTACTTTTTTACAGCTAAGATTTTTTAATCTATTTCCAATGAATTTAATTTTAAACCATTATTACTTTTCTATTACCCTAAAAAACTCACTATTCCCAACCGAAAAGTACGTTTCAGCTTCAAAATCTTCGAAATAGATAAGAAATTTCCTCAGGTTCTTTCTGACATTTTCCGGATAGGCTCTTAAATAAGCCATTTTTATTTCCGCCTGATCTGTAATATCAATTTGAACGTCAGCTTCAAGCATTCCATCGATACCATATAATTCGTTAGCTGAAGAACCAGCTCGTGGATAACCCCATTTTTCCATTTTTGGAATCATATATTTATCTATCTCTGTTTCCAGATGTTTTGTGAGAACGCCTTGATAAATCCTTTGTGCACAAATAATCTTTAAATTTATGTTAATAGATTTTTGTGATATCTTAAGGAAATATAAGCATCACTCTGACACTGTATCCTTTCAGCCAAAACTTTCATTAATTAAAGTTCAATTTTGATTAAATGACTGATTTAAGGGAGCTGGATAAATAGCTACCCCGGAACCATATCTTAAATCAGGGCTTTCTATTACATATCTTGCCGGCTCTGAAATAAATGTTTCAAAATTTATCCCTGAGAAAAAATCTTCTCCATAGGGAAGCCAAAAGTTATTATCTTCATCACAAACCATATGTTCTATTAATACAAATACCGGTAGATTAAATTGATTTGTGGGTGTAAAATTATCACTTGCCATGCGTTCAGCTGGGCTTAAACTTACAATAGTATTGGGCCCAAAAAACCCTATTAATAAATTATTATTTAAATCAAATGCCAGCGAAGTTGGGCTTGATAAAGTAAGAACTACCGGAGGCAGTGATTTCAAGGTAATAGTAACATCCGGCGTAATGGAGCCACTTGCAACTAGCTTATCTTTATTGATTTTAATAATATTTTTTTCACCGGCATTTGCTAACCATAGATCATTATTTCCATCGAAAGCAAGCCCTTTTAATCCTGAAAAATTGGGACTTGTGATTTCATATGTTGGGCTGGCACTATTTTCAAAAATAACATCCTTAGAAAAACCGATAACTTTATTAGAAGTAGTTACCCACAGGGTAGTATCGGAGTCAAATGCAATTGAAAATGGCGTTTCACTTATGTTTAATACTCTTGAAGGTGAAATATTGGTTGACCCTAAGTCATTCCAATTAAACATTTTTATGCTGCCGGCTCCATCCACTGCCCATAAATTACCTACGGGATCAAAAGCAATGCCTTCGGGTGAAGTTATGGAGTTAGTTAAATTGACACTGGCATTTGCCATACCGGAACCCATTAAAGCAGATTGATCAAAAGCGACAATCTTATTTCCACTTGTTGCATTTTGATTACCTAGCCATAACTTTCCTGAACCCGGCATTAAAATATAATTAACATTGACGGTAAGGGCATTACCATTTACAGCAACTATCTGTTCTAATTCTGCCGGGCGGTAAGCCAGGCTTATGGGTTCTGCCTTTACAAAAACTATAGAAGCTTTAATTTTATAATCACCTGGCTGTAAATTCTCTAAAAGTTGGCTTGTAGTAAGAGTTTCCCTAAATCCATCAGGCCCGGTTACAATAATATCATCAATATTGATATCGGAAGGTGCAGTAATATTTATCTGAAGAGAGCCTTCCATATCCGCGTTGATGGGCACATCCTCATCTGAGGAACATGACATAATAATTGAAGGCAGAATGAAGAATAAACTACTAAATATCAAACGAATCTTTTTCATGATTTCTAATTTTAAATTAAACCTATTGAGAGTGTACCATTTCAAAACAAAATTTATTAATATATTTTTATTTTATTTAATAATAAGCACTAAATATACTAATGTTGACTTATTAAATAACCGTTAAATCTATAATTATTTACGCAATATAAAAAACCATATTTCATCAATTCCTGCACTGTTCGATCATAGTTCATTCGCGTAATTTTTCCTTCAATAGCTCTATCAATTTCAATATTGATATAGTTACTGATATCTCCATCCAAATTTAGCATGCGTTGGTTAGCTGCATGCAGAATGATATATGAAGTGAATACTATCCACCATTGATTGTAAGTATCCAGATCTTTGCGAAAAATCATTTGTCTTAATTTGATTATGAGCCTCATATGAAAATAGAAGTAGACATACTGCTAATAACCTAAACAACGTCATTGCTTTCATTTTTAATTGTTAATAAAGCCTATTCCCGTTCAATCTTTTTTACTTTGTGATTTTCAGTGTCTGCCACATATACATTGCCATCCCCATCAATGGCTACACCAAAAGGAAGATTAAAATTATCGCCATCGCCCGCTGTACTGCCAGCCAAAGAAGTAACCACCCCTGATGGAGTCACCTTCTTTATTTTATGATTTACTCTATCTGCCACATATACATTGCCATCCTCACCAATAGCAATTCCAGATGGCCCGCTAAACTTATCTCCATCACCTAAAGTACTGCCAGCCAAAGTTGTTACCACCCCTGAAGGTGTCACTTTCTTTATTTTATGATTATTAAAATCAGCAACATACACATTGCCATCCCCATCAAAGGCTACACCAATAGGAAAATTAAACTTATCACCATCACCCTGGGTGTTGCCGGCCAGAGTTGTTACCACCCCT
>CAZQEZ010000229.1:0-5609 GCA_964592475.1 uncultured Roseivirgaceae bacterium | reverse complement strand
TATTCTTTCTAAGCTTTTGATGAAATTGAAATATTTTAATATTATTTCAAGTCTTTTTTGTGTTTACTAATAAGGATTTTCCACAAAAAATCATATAGATCCAAAAATTAAGTAATCGCTTAGTATACTAGCTATTGAGAACTATGGAAAGCAAAGAATTATTCTCTCAGGTTGTTATTCATTTTGGTCCAATCATAAAAACAAAAGCATATGAAAAGGGAGCATCGCTGCACCAGGCAACGCAAACTTGCTACGATCTTTTTCTGGTAAAGACAGGTGCTTTACGATCATTTTATTATGTAGATGGCAGAGATATAACCGCTCATTTCGCACTTCAGTATGGTATCATAGGAGCTGCAGACAGCATTATTAAAAATAAACCAAGCAGATACTTTATTGAGACATTGGAAAAAAGCCAGGTATACACGATTGATTACAGGGAAATGGAATCTTATCTGGACCAAAAACCACAATTGGAGCGGCTGGCCAGAAAGTTTTCTCAGCTTCTTTACATAGACCTCGTGGAGCGGCTGGAAGGCATGACTTTCCTTTCTGCTAAAGATAAGTATGAACAATTGCTGCAACGATATCCTGGAATATCCAGCAAAGTTAGCTTGGGCCACATTGCCTCCTACCTGGGCATTACCATTGAAACGTTAAGCCGGATCAGAGCCAATAGGTGATCACTTATTTTGATCTATGTCAAATGATATTGGAAAGTTAAAATATATCTTTGTTCTTTATTTTATCAACAACAAAAGGTATCATATATGCTAAAAAATCTTTCTTACAGAAAATTATTTTTAATAGATGGCATAGGCGCTGTTATTACAGCCCTTTTATTAAGCTTGGTTCTTGCACAATTTGAACCCTATTTCGGAATGCCAGCTAAAATTTTATATATATTAGCTGGCTTAGCAGTGGTTTTTGCTTTTTACTCTTTTTCATGCTATTGGCTGCTCAATAATAATTATTCCGTTTTTTTAAAAGGAATTGCTGCAGCTAATATTCTATATTGCTTATTAACTATTGCATTAATGATTTATTTCCACAATTCATTAACCTGGTTAGGAATTGCCTATTTTGTTGGAGAAATTATTCTGGTATTGTCGTTGGCGCAAGTTGAGATAAAGACTAGCAGAAATTCTTAAAAAACAATTATAAATTATGAAAAATGTTAAAAGGCAGGAATTTCTAAACATTTTAAAAAAATATCGCTTATTTTGGGTATTTAAAAAGCATTAAAAAAGCCGGTTGTCGTTATTTCAACCGGCTTAACCTATATTATTGTATTTCCTAATATTTTAATAGATAACTTTGCTTAGGCTAACTACCACACTGCTCAGTCTTACAGCATCAAAAACTCTTTCTTCGCTACTTCCCAATTCGATCAATGAATGCTCGTGTGAGGCAACACATTGCTCGCACCCGTTTACAGCAGATATTGCCAGGCTTACCAGTTCAAAAAACTCTTTTCCTAATACTGGCTTCATCATTATATTCATTTTGATACGAGCGGGCAGTTGCTCATATTTTTCCTTTTTAGCAAAATGCCTGAAACGATAAAACACGTTGTTACTTGCCAGTAATGATGCACAAGCGCAAGCGTCGGCAACTTCAGCTTCTGATGCTTCCTTCTCTTTACTTAAATTGGTAAAATAATTAGCTAATATGTCATTATTTTGGTTTACTGCTATCGCTAATCCAATTAAAGCAGCTTCCTTTTCATTGAGATGATCGGTATTTAAAACATTTTTTAAATTTACTTTCAAATCTTTTATATACCTTGAATCCGCAGTGCGTAAAAGCTCTAATGTGTTACTATTGTAATCTTCTGGCAAATTAAGCATTGCTACTAATTCAGCACCTGTATCTGTTTGTGTTAACATAGTTTTCCCCTTTTATTTTGAAATTTTTTGTAATAAAAAGGGGCTTAAAAATTGCCCCTCTTTGCTTGTGTCTATTGGAAAATCAAATTCCTTCAATAGTTCTTTAATTTTAAGCGGTTAAGGTTTCTTCACCTTTTTCCCAATTGCATGGGCAAAGCTCATCAGTTTGTAAAGCATCTAAAACGCGTATTACTTCTTTTACATTTCTACCTACACTTAGGTCGTTCACATTTACCCATCGTACTATTCCTTGCGGATCAATGATGAAAGTAGCACGATAAGCCACTTTTTCATTAGGCTCCAAAATGCCAATTTCATCTGCCAATGACTTAGAAGTATCGGCAATCATTGGAAATTTCAGATCTCTTAAATCTTCATGGTCCTTTCTCCAGGCAAGGTGCACATATTCGGAATCTGTAGAAGCACCTAGCAAAACAGTATCCCTATCAGTAAACTCTTCAAAATTTTTGTTGAATTCAGCAATTTCTGTGGGACAAACAAAAGTAAAATCTTTTGGCCACCAAAACATCACTGTCCATCGGTTGTCTTCATTGATTAACTCCTCGGAGCTTATTTCATAAAATTCTTTACCTTTTTCAAGGCTTACTACTGCTGTTTTTTTAAATTCAGGAAATTTTTGACCTACTTGAATCATATTTGTTTTTTTTATTTATTTTAAAAATTATTTATATTTTAATGCAAAACTATAGCCAGACAATTGAGATGTCAAATTGATAATTTCTATTTTTGTATAAATAAAATTTATAATGACTTTACAGCAGTTGGAGTATGTAGTGGCTTTAGATAGTCACCGTAATTTTGTAATTGCCGCCAATAAATGTTTTGTAACTCAACCAACCCTTACCATGCAGTTAAAAAAGATGGAAGATGAGATTGGTGTGTTAATATTTGACAGGAATAAAAAGCCAGTTCAACCAACATTGGCAGGAGAAAGAATAATAATGAAAGCGAGGCAAATTTTACAGGAAGTAGATCAACTTAAAGCATTTCTGTCAAATGAGCGAGAGTCCTTGCATGGAAGTTTTGCTATTGGAATCATTCCTACGCTTGCTCCCTATCTTTTGCCTTTATTATTGCCCTCATTTAATCAGGAAAACCCTGTAACCTATTTGCAAATCTATGAGCAGCAAAGTGAAGAGATTATTCGTGGACTCAAAAACAACACGATTGATATTGGAATATTGGTTACTCCTTTAAAAGAAAAATCGATAAGAGAAATTGTGCTTTTTCAAGAACCTTTTTTATTGTACCACCCTCTTGATCATCAATTTGCTAAAGCGAACAAAGTAAAACCAGAGATGCTCCACTTAAGTGAAATGCTAATTTTGGATGAAGGGCATTGCTTCAGAAATCAAACTTTGAATATTTGCAATAGTGAAACTAATAAAAACAATCTTGGTTTTAATTATCAAAGTGGCTCTATTGAAACGCTGAAAAATCTGGTAAATAAAAATTTAGGATATACTCTGGTGCCAGAGCTAAGTGTTCACTCACGGCACGATCATACCCAAATAAAAAGGTTTGAATCGCCGGAACCAGTAAGGGAAATAAGTCTGGCAGTGCATAAAAGCTTTACCAAAGAACTGTTGATAGAAAAACTTCGCAATATTATTTTAAAACAAATACCAGATAACTTTGCCAAAAACAATAAATACATGAAGGTAATGTGGCGATAAAAAAAATACTATATTAAAAATTGCTAAAATCACCGATTATCCTCGAAAATTTTTCTGAATTCTGAAAGTGCTGAGCTATTACCAATTACTATAATTATATCCCCCATCAATAAATGCGTGGTGCCATGAGGGATAAATATCTCACCATTACGTCTTAGTATTACCAGCGACCCTGATGGCGGTAAAGCAACTTCCTTTACAAATTTACGATGCACTGCAGGGTTGGATACTCTAATTTCTTCAATTCTATAATTATCAAAACTGGTGGTTAAAGAAGCTACCGAATCTGGTCTTACAATTAAATCTTCCACATAATTGGCTATAATTTCATCCTGGTCAAGTAGTTTTATTCCTTCGCTATTGAGACTGGTAGAAGTATCTTTTGTTTTAAAAGTAATTATTTTGCTGTGGTTAAGATTATTTACAATATATTCTGCCAATTTCAAATTTAATTCCGGTAATTCAGTAAGTACTATTACCAGGTCAGCGGTGCGTAATTTCAATTTATTTAAAAAATATTCATCAATTTTATCTACATATTGATAATCTAAACTTTTACTTTTAAAATGCTCAATAAATACAGGATTTTGAATTATTACTAGGCAGGGCAACCCGTGCATTTTTAATCGCTCGGCCAGGTATAAGCTAGAATAGCATCCACCTAACAGATAAATATTATAATGCTCATCATCTTGTTGCTTGCTAAAAACTTTGTACAGAAAAGGAGAAATTAAGCTGCTGAAGATAGCTGCTATTACTAATGCTGCATTGTCGGCACTGGTAATTACACCCAAAGAAAGACCAATTTGGGCGGTGGCAATGGTAAGTCCAAGTCTGGCTGTGAGTAATGCTCCCCCAGCCATCGCCTTTTTCCATCCAAAAATTTTCACTAATGCTAACGCGGGCAGCATTTGCGTAAGAAAAAAACCGAAAGTTAATATAAGCACGAATGGAATTGATTGACTGAACTGACTTAATGCAGATAAGTCGAGTTGCACACCTACCATTATAAAAAATATAGGGATGAAAAAGCCATAGCTCATGCCATCTAATTTAAAAAGTAAGGAAGAGCGCTGCTTATTAACAAACAAACTCAAAACCGCGCCAGCGAAAAAAGCTCCAAGAATTTCTTCGGTATTTATCAGATTAGCTACTATTACAAAAACCAATAACAGCGCTACAGTTCCTCTCACGCGTATTTGGCTGGCTGCATGCTCCAATCTGTATTGCAACTTCTGAAATGTTTGCATCTTCACCACCTTTTGCCCTATCAAATAAACCAGTATAAATACCATGAAGATGATAAGAAAAAGAAGCAGCTCAAATTGAAATCCATATTTCCATATTCCTGAATAAATGGATACCATAATAATGCTCATGACAGTAGCAATGGCACCTTCCAACAAAAGTATTTGTCCGAATTTTCGATTCAACTCCCCATCTGCTTTTAAAATAGGTACTGTAATACTTAATGCAACAGTAGGCATGATAAGGGCATAAAAAATAAGGTTGATCTCAACAAATTGCTTTAGCAACCATATAAAAGGTATCGATAAAAAAAGTGATCCAAAGTAAATAAACAGTGCTAATAAAAAGGAGTTTGAAACTAAGTTTTTCAATTTTATTTTACCTCTTGGTAGTGAAGTGGCTATTTTGCCAATATCGATTTCAAGGCCGGCTAAAAAAATTAAAAACAGGAAGCCCGTATCTGCCAAAAATTGGAGATAAGGAGCATTACCCATAATATTTAAAACAAATGGACCTACCAAAACCCCGATTATAATCTCCACAATTACTGAAGGGACTTTCGTGATTTCCAACCAGGATAATATTAAAGGCACAACCCAGGCAATAATAAAAATGATGAGTAGCGGCAAGTAATTAATGCTTTCCATATTTGTTAATAAAAAATATAATGTAAAATTATATCAAAAATATTGCATAAATCTTAACATGGAGAATAAATTAAAAAACAAACCCAAAAGGCGCAGGCAGCTGGTCATTAAAAGTGGAGAAGCTTGGT
>CAZQEZ010000228.1:0-5618 GCA_964592475.1 uncultured Roseivirgaceae bacterium | reverse complement strand
ATAAGGCGCAACAAACTTCACCACTTTTAGTGACCTTCTGCCTGCGCCTTTTGGGGTTTGTTTTTACTTCCCGGGGCTTCACCCCGGGTTATACTATTGCGCCCTTTCAGGGCTTTAATATCCCGTTTTATTAACCAAGGGCTACTACGTTTATTAATGACTGCGCTCCTTTGGATTTTGGAGTTTATATACCATTCATAAAACAGCCTTTTTCTTAGGTTGACGGCTATGCCCTGGCCCCTCTCCTTCCGCCAGTTGTTCCGCCAAAAGTCGGACTGACAAGCGGCCAGGGGTGGTTAAAAAGCTAATATTCTTTCTAATATTTTGATTAAATTGAAATATTTTAATATTATATTAATTATATTATTTCAAGTATTCATGTATTTACTAATAAGCATATTCCACAATAAATCATATAGAGCCAAAATATTTGCGATAAATCCTTTAGTATTTTAACCCAATTTGGAGTAGCTAATTTACTGGTATTGATTATATTTGAGCCAAAAAAACAACAACTATGAATGACATGGAAAAACATGTAAGAATATTAGGGATTCTTTATATCATATTTGGAATATTAGGTATGCTTTCGGGCATCATTTTATACGTTGTTCTTACAGCTTCAGGCGCATTAAGTGGTGATATGCAAGCCATGAAAATACTGGAAATAGTTGGAATATTTTTAGGTGGCTTTTTATTGATCATATCAATACCCGGAGTAATAGGTGGCTTTGGTTTATTACAGCATAAGCATTGGGCCAAAATATTAATTCTGATTATTGGTATTCTTAATCTTATTAATTTTCCTTTCGGTACCGTATTAGGTGTATACACCATTTGGGTCTTAATGAATAATCAGACTGAAAAAGTATTCCAATAATTTTTTAAAGAATATGAGTAAAAAGATGCCAGTCAGCAACCGGCTTCTTTTTGAAAATGTATACCCTTCAAATCATTATTATTCCAATAAAATTAAAAGATGGTGCTTAGGCACCATTTGATCCTTTTCTACCATAATTTCTTTTATGGTGCCGCTGACAGGTGCTAACAAGCGATTTTCCATTTTCATGGCTTCAAGTATCAGAAGCATATCTCCCTCTTTAATATGCTGGCCCACTTTTACGTTAATGCTTTTTATTACTCCGGGAATAAAAGCCTTAATATGCTTAGGATTATCAGGCTCATATCGCTTTCTTCGTTTATATTTTTCAGTATAAGCAGTTTCATAAGAAGTGGAATCTACTGTTAATTTTGTTGGCTGCTTATTTTCGTCTTCTTTAGTCATATTTTAGAATGGAGATACTCCATGTTTTTTGCTTACATGCACTTCTTCTTTCAATTGTGAGACCTGCAAAGCATGCACAAGTAGCTCGCGCGTTTCTTCAGGTGTTACTACCGTGTCTACGTGGCCATTAGATGCTGCTACATAAGGGTTGGCAAATTTTTCTTTATATTCTTCTACCTTTTGCTCACGCATTTTTTCAGGGTTATCTGAATTCATAATTTCGCTTCGAAAAATAATATTAGCAGCTCCTTCTGCTCCCATTACGGCTATTTCAGCTGTAGGCCATGCATATACAAAATCTGCCCCTAGATGCCTTGAACACATGGCGATATAGCCTCCTCCATAAGCTTTGCGCACAATCACGGTAATTTTTGGTACGGTAGCTTCACTGTACGAGTATAAAATTTTTGCTCCATGTCGTATTACGCCCATGTGCTCCTGATCGATGCCTGGCAAATAGCCTGGCAAATCGACCAAAGTAATGAGTGGAATATTGAATGCATCACAGTAGCGTATAAAACGAGCCAACTTATCAGATGAATCAACATCAAGTACCCCGGCCATTACCAGAGGCTGATTACCTACTAAACCAACTACATCTCCGTTGATGCGGGCAAATCCTATAACTATATTAGCTGCAAAATACTCTTGCACCTCAAAAAATTCAGAATCATCCACCAGTGCTTTGATCAAATCTCGCACATCATAAGGCCTTTTCGGATCCAATGGTACTATTTTGTTAATATCATAAGTTGACTTTGGCGGCTTAGGTAATTTCTTTACTGCCTTGTCTATGTTATTCCATGGCAAAAAGCTCATTAGCTTTTTAATACTTTCAAAACACGCTACCTCGTTTTGGGCAAAGAAGTGAGCATTACCAGTTACATGGGTGTGTACTTTGGCGCCTCCCAGGTCCTCCATTGAAATTTCTTCGCCCAATACGGTTTTTATTACTTCCGGACCGGTAATGAACATCTTTGAGATTTTATCTACCACAAAAACAAAATCAGTAAGCGCAGGCGAATATACTGCACCTCCGGCACAAGGGCCTAGAATAACACTTATCTGGGGTATAAGTCCTGAAGCTTGGGTGTTGCGATAAAAAATTTCACCATAGCCTGCCAATGAATTTACACCTTCTTGAATACGAGCTCCTCCTGAATCGTTAATGCCTATCAGTGGAATTTTAAGCTTGATGGCATGGTCCATAATTTTGGTTATTTTGCGCGCGTGTGCTAAACCTAAAGAACCACCGGCTACAGTAAAATCCTGTGCAAATATACAAATAGGCCTTCCATGTATAGTACCGGTACCAGTAATTACGCCATCGGCGTTGAGCACCTTATTATCCATACCAAAGTCTTTACATCTATGCTCTACAAATAAATCATATTCATGAAATGACCCCTTATCACATAATGCTAAAATTCTTTCCCTTGCGGTAAGCTTTCCCATTGATAATTGCTTTTCAACCGCCTTTTGGCCACCTCCTGAACTCACCTTATCTTTACGCTTGAAAAAATCTAGTACTTTTTCCTTAATAGACATGTATTTATTTGATTTATATGAATACTTTTTTGTAACACGGCGTAAATATAAGCATTGGTGATGAGGATTTAATATGATAATTATTATTTATGATTGTATTTTATGAAATTTTAAAATATTTTAATTATATATCTAGAAGTTTATAAAAAATTGTCATACTTTAGTTGATGAGCACAAAATAAAAAATAAGATACCATGAAATATATACTACTAATAATACTCAGCTTTTTTATTATAATATCAGGTTGTGAAAATAAAAATACTGAACGGAATGAAAATACTGACGAAAATAAGTTGCAGGTAAAAGGCTGGAACATATTATCAAATCAGGAGGACCTGGCTCAAATGGTGATCGATAGCAGTAGCAATTATGAAATTAATCACCTGCAAATTTCACATAAAATAATCATGGATCTGCGCCATGCAAAAAACCCGGAAAGAGCTGCCATGGTCAACAGACTGACTAAAAGAGCCCACGATGCAGGAGTGGAAGAAGTTTGCATTTGGGATCATGCCCTTTACTATCTTGATTATTATCCTGAAAAGTTCAGAACTGGCCCTGATAGCCTAATCAACCTCGACAATCCGGAGTTTTGGCAATGGATTAAAAACGACTATCGTGAAATGCTCAATCTATTGCCGGATATTGATGGTATAATCCTCACGTTTATTGAAACAGGCGCTCATGTAGAAGATCAATATTCTGAAATTTATAAAACGGAAGAAGAAAAACTTGCTGCGATGGTAGACACGTTGGCCTCAGTAATCATTGATGAAAGAAACCTAAAGCTTTACGTGCGCACGTTTGTGTACAACAAGGCCGAGCTAAGCAGCATGCTAAAATGCATAAACCTTGTAAAAAACCCAAAGCTAAGGGTAATGACAAAAGAGGTGCCTCATGATTTTTTTCTTACTCACCCCGTGGCTGAATTTGTAAAACAAATAAAATTCCCTACCATAATCGAGTTTGATGCCGCTCACGAATATAATGGACAGGGAATAGTTGCCAGTGCATTTCCTGAGGTACATTTGTACCGCTGGAATTATTATAAAAAACTACCCAATGTAATCGGTTATGTAGCGAGAACAGATCGCGGTGGAAATACCACGATTATTAATAATCCCGCCGAGATAAATTTATACGTATTAAACAAAGCTTTTGACACGGGAGCAGGAAATCAGTGGTATCAGGATTTTATTTGTGAAAATTATGGCTGTGAAGCTGCACAATATCTAGTACCGGCTTTACAACTTTCGCATGGTATTATTAGCTCTTCTTTTTACACGCTTGGCATTAATATCAATTCTCATTCGCGTTTGGATTGGTTAGATAATTCATCGTATCAGCGGCATGTGTCTGGCAAGTGGATGGACAAACCCATTGCAGATATTGGTCATGGGGTAAACAAGAAACTTCATTATTGGAAAGATGTAGTCAATCACCTGGCTCCAGCCTGGTATAAAAATGCTGAGGGGTCTCAATTGGCCAAAGAAAGCCAATGGGTGCTGGACAGTGGCTGGTTGCAACCTGAAGAAATGATGGATACCACCTTTCTTAATTATGTACTGGAGGAAAAAGCCTTTGGTGTAGCCAAAGCTGAAGAAGCACTCGAGTTAGTAAAGCAGGCTAAACCATTGGTAAAAAATAATAGAATGTATGATACTTTACTGTACGTGTTTGAACGCACCCAACTTACCGCCCAACTTTATGAAGCTACAGCAAAATTATTTTTCGGGTACAGGGTATATGCCCGTGGCGAAGCATATAGATCAAAAAAGGTACAGAAAACAATAAACGAGGGACTGGAACAAACCATGGAGGTGGCGTTAAAAATGAAAGATTATCCACATCCTGGGCCTATTGGCCAATTCGACTGGCAGGAAGATATTTACCGAGGACTTGGCTACTACAACGCTGTGAAGTTTCGGGAAAATGATGCATTTCACCGGGGCTTTTTTCCTAATTATGGCTTTGGCCGCATGAATCAAGAGGAACGGATGGCAATTTGGAATAAGGCTATGTTACAATAAATCATATAGAGCCAAATACTTATTACCTCCCTAGTTAGGAAGGAAAAGGTATAATTGTTTTATTTTTTAAAGGTGTGAAACTTCTGTACTTAATTTTAATGTAGTATAATTGTTATATCACAAACAATTAATCCAGCAAATGTTAAATACTTCTCATGGACTATCTATCTAATATCAGCGGCACACTAAATTTGTAACTACTACTGACGGTGAGATAAGCATTAGTAAACAACAGACCCTCACTTGCCATTTTATCCAGGTTGGGTGTTTTGGCAAATTCATTGCCATAGAAGCCCAGGTCGTTGTAGCTGATATAATCGGTGATAAACAGAATGAAATTGGGAGGTTCCTGGTTGGCAGCTTGTTGTTTTTCTTTTTGATTACAGGCAAAAGTACAAATCAGGATAAAGATCAATGAGTAATAAGTAATAAATTTTTAGGTTCATATTCATTCTAAATTTTTTTAATAAATTATCGTTTTGGTTACTAGTAATATCGTTTTGTAATTAGATGCAGCCTACAAAAAAAACTGCGTCATCCTTCGCGAAGCATTGGATGCGAAAAATCTCCTTGTAGAATGCACTAAAGTAAGGCCTACAATCAAAAGTCATTAATCTATTTGTTATTTTGCCCAAAAATGGTGGTTTCATAATGTCGTTGTTTTAATACTTGCTAAAGTTTATTTCTCGCAAAGACGCCAAGACGCTAAGATATATTTCTCGCTAAGACGCCAAGACGCTAAGGGTTTCTTCCT
>CAZQEZ010000227.1:0-5632 GCA_964592475.1 uncultured Roseivirgaceae bacterium | reverse complement strand
AAGCATCTTCTCCATTTTCAGCTGTTCCAATTTCTTCACAGAAGTCGTGTTTTTTGAGGGTTTTTGCGTGCAAGATATTTGCTATATCATCATCATCAACTAAAAGTACTTTACGTGTAAAAGCCATAGGTAGTAAAAAAAAGTAATAAATGTATGTACAAATTTAAAAAATTATCCGAAATGTAGCATATTTATTTTCTATACTTTCTACTTCTATAACTTCTCCAGTGTTTTCTAGTATTCTTTTACTATGTATAAGCCCATGCCAGTTCCTGCTGTTCTCAAAAGTTTACAGAATTCGATCATGTTCTTAAACTGGTAGTTACATTCTTAGTATATATATACAAATAGGATCAATCTAACATAAAATATTCATTTAAAAAATGAGTGTTTAAGACTTTAAATGAAAAGGTTAAGAAATGTTTTTAAAAAGTCATTTATTAGTTTCTATTCAATAAATTTTTATTTCAGTGGTTTTGCTTAGGTCAAAGACTTGCTTTTGCCAGGTTTTTCAATACGTTTTCGTTGAACTTGTAAAATCATTTAAACCAGTTGTTGATATTGTGGAGTTTTCAGGTCTACTCTAAAGGTAGCCCCGAAGTTTGTAAGCTACTATGCCTATCCATTCCTTCAATAAGATGTTCCATTGCTGCAAAGCGCTAGCCGAAGGAAGCAAGGCCCCGATTAAATTGAACTCATCACCTCTACCGGTATTAAAATCACAGCTGAATCCATCTACTCGAAGTCCCACTTTATCATAGCAAGGTTTTGCTCTACGCATATGAAATGCTGACGTGATAAGCAGATGCTTTTCACCCGGAAACTGCTGTTCTAAAATTTGCTTGCAATTCAAGGCACTTTCATGGGTGTTACGGGCTTGGTTATCAATGATTATATCTTGAAGTGATACTCCAGCCATGGTAAAGAAGCCAATAATATTATCAGCTTCCGCCACATCATCATCTTCAGGTATCACTTCGCTATTACCTCCGGATATTACAATTTTCTCAATTTTTCCTATGCGATATAAATGTAAGGCATGCGTTACCCTATCGGCACCCTTGTGAAAATAAACCCGGTCTTTTGGCTTTATTTCCCTATCGGTAATACCAGTGAGAATGATACCGGCCGTGTAATTGGGCAGTTCGGCAATGGGGGTAGGTTCTACTTCCCAGGCCTTTAATATACTATTGGAAATAAAGCCATTGGTAAAAAAAAGTAAAACTACCATACCGGCAATAAACAGTCGCTTCTTCCACTGTTTATTTTTGACCAGCCAGGCCGCCAGCAATAATCCAACAATCCAATTGAGCGGCTGAATGAGAAATAATAAAATTTTTGATAATATGAAAAACATGGTACCGTAGTCTATTTGATTTGAAGTTATTACAAAAGCTAAAAGAAACAAAAATTTAAATAACTACTTGATGCAAAAGTATACACATGAAAAAAGGCTACCAAAAAAAACTGGCAGCCTTATTTATCATTCTTTAACTATTAATTACATCAGCTTTGGCTTCCAGCCTTCTGCATATTCTCTACTCCAAATTTTCATGGCTTCGCGGTCATAAATTCTGCCGGATTTGGTATCAATTTCTAAAGGCTTATTTACCCGATAGGCAATATTGACCAAGTGAGTTAAATGCTGGCTCACGATACCCTGATCAATGGGCTGTCGCAATTCTTCTTTGCCACGCATCGCATTAAAGAAATTAGAAACATGTCTGGTAGACATGCTGCCACCACCACCCAGGGCGGTACCAGCTTCATCGCTATCTCCCTGGCTTCTTTTTACTTCTTTACCCGATCTATCGTATAAAATATATCCACCTCTATCTACATAAACCGAACCGTCTGTACCATAAATAATAGTTCCTCTGCCACTTCCATAAGTATTGTATCCATTACGGCTTTTGCCATCCCATTGAATTACTTTATCATCCGGATAAGTAAATGTTGCATCCATGGTATCATACATAGTCCAGCCATCATCTTTGAAGTGGCGTTTAGCTGCCTGCACAAAAAGATGACTAGGATAACCTACTTGCAAAGCCCAACGAGCAACATCTAACTCATGGGTTCCATTGTTGCCAGATTCGGCAGTACCATAATCCCAACCATACCAGTGCCAGTTGTAATTCCAGGTGTCGTGTTCGTAAGGCTTGCGAGGAGCAGGTCCTTGAAACAATTCCCAGTCCAACCCTTCCGGTGGAGATGCTGGGGTAGGCTCAACTACTTCACCACGGCCATTGGAATAAAATGCTACGGCCTTGTAAGCTTTGCCAATGGCACCATTATGAATTTCATTGATGATCTCTATTGAGGCTGGTGAAGATCGCTGTTGGGTACCCATCTGGATG
This sequence comes from uncultured Roseivirgaceae bacterium, assembly GCA_964592475.1. Taxonomy (GTDB): domain Bacteria; phylum Bacteroidota; class Bacteroidia; order Cytophagales; family Cyclobacteriaceae; genus CAZQEZ01. The sequence continues at coordinate 3,272 of CAZQEZ010000227.1, read as the reverse complement.
AGCTTGTTATACTTTTTAGAATAGGTTACCAGTAGTTCACTTTCGCGTGGATTATGACTTACCGGTTTTTCAAGGTACATATCTTTGCCGGCTTCCATGGACATAAATGCCATTGGTGCATGCCAGTGGTCTGGTGTAGCGTTTATGATAGCATCTACTTCTCCATCTGCTAATACGTTACGTACATCATTTTCCAATTTTGGTTTATACTTAATGTATTCGGAAAAATTTTCAGCAGCTTTTTCGCGCTGCGAACGCATCACGTCACAAAGATAAACTAACCGTACGTTATTTTCTTTTAAAGCTATAGGCTGATAAAAGGCGCCTAATCTTCTTCCAAGTCCCGCGATGGCAACATTTATACGATCATTGGCTCCCATTATATTATTATAATTTTTTGGAGCTATGGCAGCAGCACTTCCGGCCAAGGATAATCCAATAGAACTTGCCACCGTTTTTCTGATAAAATTTCTTCTCGAATTTTTCATTTATATCTTCTTAAAAATTTAATGCAAATAGCCTAACAAATTTTCTAAACCCAATATTAGTGATTAATTGAGAAATTTCAGAATATTATACATAGTAAATAACACACCAATCAGCTACTTGCATACATTTACCATTAAAATTTGTGCCACTATTGATTTTTGGCTGGTTTTATAATATTTTTCAATTAAAATATTTGTATTCAGTAGTTTATTGAAATAATAGTACCGCTATTTTCCATTATCGCTTAATTTCGCAACATGAAAATTTCTATTAGCATTCTGATAATAACTGTTTGTTTTTTTTCAGCTATTCCCGGCTTCTCTCAAACTTCTGATACACTTTCATCTACCGGGCAAATAAGTTTACTCACCAGCACTCCTGGTCCTTTGCTTTACCAGGCATTTGGTCACAGTGCCTTGCGAGTGCGTGACAAATCACAAAATTTGGATGAGGTATACAACTACGGAACGTTTGACTTCAATACCGAAAATTTTTACTGGAAATTTGTAAAGGGGTACCTTAATTATAGCCTGGAGGTACGCTCTTTTGAAAAATATCTTGAAGACTACCACTATTACAATCAAAGCGTGTATGAGCAGGTATTTAATTTTACCAACAAGGAGGCAAACGAAGTATATAAATTTTTGCAAAATAATCAGTTACCTGAAAACAAGTTTTACCTCTACGATTATTTCCATGACAATTGTGCCAACAGAATTGGAGATTTAATTTTTACCGTTTTTGCCGAACAAGTGGAAATAGACAATATCAGCTGGTATGAAGCAGTAAGCTTTCGCGAAAGTATTGATCCATACCTGCGAGATAAACCCTGGACACATTTAGGTATTGACTTAAGCCTGGGTTTGCCTGTTGATAGAATAATGCAACCAAAAGATTACTTCTTTTTACCAGAATACCTAATGTTAGCCATGCAAAATTCGATACTGGATGAGCCCGGCTATGGCACAAAACCATTGGTCAAGAGTCATCAGGTATTACACGCAGGAACAGAGTTTCCAGTGGACCCTCCGGTGTCCTGGTCATCTTTTTCACTATTAGTATTGCTATTAATGGTAGTGTTACTCTTTACCGCGAAAGAAGTTAAAAAATCAACCTACTATAAAAAAATTGACCTGATACTATTTGGTATTTTAGGTATTATTGGTCTTTATCTGCTATTTCTGTGGCTGGCAACTGCACATGAAGCCACTTACCCCAATGCCGATTTACTTTGGGCATCGCCTTTACATTTGCTGGCAGTTTATTTTATTACCATTGGCAAAACCAAAAATCAATTTTTTTATTGGTATTTCAGCATTATGTTTTTATTGCTACTGCTGTACTTAATGGTGTGGATAATAGATTTTAAAAATTTTAATTGGTTGTTGATTCCGGTTTTATCTATTTACTTTATTCGCCTCACCAGATGGAACTTTTACAAAAAAGGGCTTTAGATTTAAGATTTACAAGTTGCTTCTTTAAAGATTGATACCAAAAAGGCTCAATCTTTTTTTGAATTTTAAACAACCCTTACTTCTCCTGGTTTTTTTTATAATTTTGTCTTTATAATTTATACCTCAAAATTAAATTTTTATGCAACTTATTAATACAGCAATAATTTCCTATGGTATGTCAGGTAAAGTATTTCATGCCCCATTACTTTCTGCCAATCCGGGTTTCCATTTACATACCATCATGCAAAGAAGCTCAGAATCTAGTAAGCAAGATTATCCTCAGGTGAAAGTTGTTGATAATTTAAAAGCCATTGCGGAGGATAATGAAATCGAGTTGGTGGTGATCAATACCCCTAACCCTACGCACCACGAATTTACAAAATTAATGCTAGAGTCGGGTAAGCATGTAATTGTTGAAAAGCCATTTACCAATAATGTAACCGAAGCTGAAGATTTAATCTCTATTGCAAAGAATAACAATTGTATAGTGAGTGTATTCCAAAATCGGCGTTGGGATGGAGATTTTAAGACGGTGCAAAAAGTAATACAGGAAAAGCTATGTGGCGAACTTGTAGAGTTTGAATGCCATTACGATAGATTTAGAAATTATGTAGAAGAGAATACCTGGAAGGAAGAAGAGGCCCCTGGCTCTGGTATCCTTTATAATCTCGGTTCCCATATGCTCGACCAGGTAATTACTTTATTTGGTTTGCCTAAAAATGTATTTGCCGATATTCGCACTCAACGGATTGGTGGCAAAGTAGCCGATAATTATGAAGTAATTTGCAATTATGGTTACTTAAAAGCAACTGCCAAATCAAGTTACCTGGTAAAGGAACTTGGGCCCAGATATCAAATTTATGGTCAGCAAGGTACTTTTTTAAAATATGGAATCGATCCTCAGGAGCAAGCACTTAAGGATGGTTTTACACCCGAGATGCCGGGATGGGGTATAGAAGACCGTGATGATTGGGGGTTTATAAACACGGAGATAAACGATTTGCATTGGGAAGGAAGAATTGAAACATTGCCTGGTAGCTATCAAGATTATTACGAAAATATATTCCAGGCCATCAGGTATGGAAAACAATTGGCAGTAACCGGTGAACAAGCCACTGACGTGATTCGCTTGATTGAGGCAGCAATCCAAAGCAATCAGGAAAAGAGAATTGTAGAGGTGAGGTGAAGGTTAACCGTTTTTATTCTAACTTCAACTAAATATTTGTCAGATACTTGCCAATAGAGAAAGAGAAATTGGCTCTATATGATTTATTATGGAATATGCCAAATCCCGAAGGGATGACATGATTATAGATAAAATTCAAATCA